>JAFGTK010000205.1 GCA_016934135.1 Deltaproteobacteria bacterium
CCGTTCTTCCGGGCAAACTCCGCACCTTTGTCTACAACTTCGACTCCGGTATCCTGTGGGATTTCGCTGAAAACACCCGCACACTTATTTTTCAGGACATTGGTTATGCCATCAATGAGGCCTGCATTGATGATCCCCTGGTCTGTTACCACAACCGCCTTTGTGCCCCCGAGGGAATTCATCTCGATTTCAACATCGCGCGCGGAATCAATCCCGAAGACGATTTTTGTAGGCCCGAAATAGTTAAAAGAAAGATCCTCATCGTATCCCATACACTCCTCCTTCATTGCCTTATAGAACTTGCAGCTGTTGTGCACACGCAAAGGATTTTACTGAGGTTCCACTGCTTTTGCGAGATGCTGAATACAAGCCCCAAGAGCTATCCTGCGATAATGTAAAAAGTCGATATCCAGCCCTGTTAAACCTCATCAGGCCATATGGTATCAAATGTGCCCAGGATGTCGATTACCTTATTTACGGTTTTTATGTTTCTGACCACATACGGCAGATCACCTTTCATCTTCAGTTTTCCCTGAAGCAGGGCCTTTGTCGCGTCGAGTTCTTTGCGTGCAATCTGCTTCCACCTCGAATAATCACCTGTCATGACGAATTTGGCGTTCTCAGCCTTTTCCTTGTCGCAAACCACGAAATCGCCTACATCGCCGTGCCAGTAATCCTGGAAGAGATAAACCGTTTCAGGTATACCCTTGTCCGGGTCTGCAAGCACGACGAGCGATACGCTTCCTTCCCAGTCTTTGGCTATCTGCTTGTATTCCGGGTCTGCCAGTATTGCTGCCTTATATGCATCCATCCATTCCTGTGTAAGTGCAGGTACTCCCATAGTTTAAACCTCCTGTTATAATTTTTATCAATTTTAGTGATATAGCCTGTTTTTTAATTCAATAAGACCCAGTTCCGTGAGCTTTTCCGGCCTGGGGAAGCCCTTTTCATCAAGTCCCCTGATTGCATAATATTCACTCAGCAACAGTTTGACATCCGGAACAGAACCTGCAGCACCACCTTCTTCCAGGGCAATAAGCAGTCTCTTGGGAAGTTTGTCATCCTTTGCCGTTATGCCGAGCAGGTTATTGAAGCCACGTTTCAGGGTCCAGTCGCGCATTCCGGATTCAAGGAGTTCACCGGTTGACAGGTTGAATCCGGTTATGGCGTTGAATGCCTCAAGGATGGTTTCCGGTTTCAGGATATCTACAAGGTAGTGGCAGATGGCAAGAGAGTTGCCGAGTATCCCGTAGTTTTCCGAATTGTAGACCAGGGCTGCCTTGTCCACACTCGTTGTGCCTTCATAGTCGTCCTTCATATCGAAGAGTTGAGGCCAGGATGCCATTCCCTGTTCTGTTGCAAGCACTGCATGCTGAAGATGGCAGGCCCCACGGTTAGACATCATGTATGCAAGGCCCATCCCGTGAAAGCCCCGGGGGTCGTGCATAGGGGCTTCCAGGCCTTTGACATGGACAACACAGTCTATGGAATCACCACCGATCTTCTGCGCGGCCTTTACCGCACCGTCAGCCAGGATATCGCCAAAGCCCTCGCGATATGCCATCTTCTTGATCAGAGACATTACCGCTTCCATATTTCCCCAGCTGAGATCGAGCCCGTCCACATCGTCTTTGCTTAGGGTACCCTTCTCAAAGAGCTCCATGGCAAGTGCAATGGCTGATCCGCAGCTGATGGTGTCCATGCCGTACTTGTTGCACAGCTCATTGGCCTTTATCACTGCACCGAGATCGGGATTCATCATCATGGTGCCGAATGTTCCGCAGGTTTCGTATTCCGGACCCGGGCCTTCTTCTGTTTTAAAGGGCCCGTCATCAACCTTTACTACCCGTTTACAGGCAACAGGGCAGTTGGAACATGCATGAGCCTTTGTCAGATACTTCTCGCTCAGGGTAGGTCCGCTTAAATTATAGGACAGATCAAAGTCCTGTCCAACGGTCCAGTTCTTTATAGGGACATCGCCGGTTACCATGCCGAGGTCCATATTGGCATCAGATCCCATCATATGAAGGCCTTCGGCAAGGGCAGAGTCCTTTACCTCGGCAACAGCTGTCTTGAAGGCAGCCTTATATCGTTCCTCGTCGGCCTTGGCGGGTTTGCCGGAACCTTTGACAACAATGGCCTTCAGCCTTTTAGAACCCATTACAGCACCGAGCCCGGTCCTTCCGCTGAAGTGGCCCTTGTCATTGCCGATGGCTGAAATCTTCACTAGATTCTCGCCTGCAGGCCCGATCGTAAGTACCTTAAGTGATTTATTATCGGACTTGAGCAGGTCTGTTGCTTCGTAAATGTCTTTTCCCCACAGGTGTGAAGCATCAAGCAGCTGTATCTGGCTGTCAATCAGGGAGAGGTATACGGGAGATGAGGACTTTCCTTCAAACACAATGCCGTCATATCCTGCTCTTTTCAGCTCAGGGCCGAAGGTTCCGCCGCAGGCTGATTCTCCCCAGATCCCTGTCTGAGGGGCTTTTGCACAGATAGAAAACCTGGAGGTGCCTGGGAATCCGCTTCCCACCATGGGGCCTGTCATTATCATTAACGGGTTTTCCTCGGACAGAGGATCTGCGTCCAGGTTATACCTGTCCAGATAGAGCTTTGCTGCAAGGCAACTCCCGCCGATATATTTTTTGAGATCCTGCTCATCGAGTGCAAGATCTGTCCAGGAGTTATTTGTAAGATTTACGAGTAAAACCTTTCCGGCATATCCATTGCCCATAAAAATAACCTCCTTTGAACTTTGTACATGTAATATTATTGTTATATATTTATATAATCAGCCAGTTATGAAAAACTAGCTTCCTGCGGTTGCCAGTATGTTCAACTTTATGAAAACGATATGATATCAATAAGTTAAATGTGATATTAAAATCATTATTACAGATAATGCACATAACAGAAAATTCCTCTCGTTCGATATAATGGCTTGAATCGATCAAGGCTTTAACTATATATTCCTGCGGGTTTAATGCAATCGAAGAGCGACGGAATCTTTTGTAATAGAATCTAGGAAATATCTGTAGGGGAATCTATTACAGAGCAGGATTATACTGTGTGCAAAAGGACCTACTTTCGCCTGGCCGATTGAGGCTGGGTTTTCATGGGGATACAGAAGGGTTTCTCAGATGTTTTCCTCTACCCAGCACACAGCGTATCGTACAAGCTCTGTTGAACTCTTCAGATGGAGTTTCTCCTTGATTCTTTCCCGATAGGTGCTGATTGTCCGAACGCTCAGATTCATCTGCTGAGCGATCTCTCCGGTTGATCTGCCTTCCCCGATTAATCTCAGCACCGCAAATTCACGGTCGGAAAGATTATCTACAGGCGATTTGTCAAAAGAATCCCTGCCGGTGCGGACTCTGTTCAGGAGATTTCCCATGATGTTTTCGCTGACATACACATTGCCGTCCAGGATGCGCCGTATTGCCTTGACAATCGACCGGGAGGTTTCCTGTTTCATTATATAGCCCTGTGCGCCTGCCTGAAGAGAACGTTCAGCATAAAGAAGCTCGTCATGCATGGAAAGCACAAGGACCTTGATGTTGCGATGGAAGGTTTCTATCTCCTTGATCAACTCGAACCCGTTACTCTTTTTCAGGGTTATATCTATTATCGCCATATCAGGATTCAGTTTCTTGATGAGATCCCTGGCTGTATTTACATCATCTGCCTCGCCGCATACTGTCAGATCAGGCTCATGATTGATCAATTCCCTTATCCCGAGACGGAATATCTCATGATCTTCAACAATGATTATCCTGATCCTGGCCGGCTCATTCATAACATTGATTATCCCTGAACCCGTTGTGTTTGAACGATAATGTAATAAGGGTCCCGGTATCCGGTCCGCTTTCAATATGTAAGTCAGCCCCTATCATATTTGCCCTGAAATTCATAATCTTAAGTCCCATGCCATGAGGAATATCCTCATGATACATGCCTGAGCCATCATCTTCTATCCTTAGTGTTACTACATCGTTATCATACAGCAGGTCAATATTGACCCTGTTGGCCTGGCCATGTTTGATGGCATTATAAACTGCCTCATGTACAATATAGTAGATGTGGGTACATACAGAGATGTCTTCCACCAGGATCGACTCCTGGTAATCGAACGAACAGGTAATACCATGAACCTCCTGGATATTTGAAGCCATTTCCTGCAGCAGTGACTCCAGGCCGTGGTCTGCGAGAAATACCGGACACAGGCCCCTTGAAAGCCTCCTGGTTTTGATGATTGCCTCTTCGATCAGGCACCTGATTTTCTCTACCTCGCTGGTTGAAGGTACAATGTTCTTTTCAAGCTTTTTCTTTAACAATTCGCTCATGACCTCTATCCCGATCAGGTGAGGTGCAAGATCGTCATGGAGATCCTGGCCTATTATCTGACGTTCCTGTTCGCTGATACGCAGGATCTCTTTCTCAAGGATCTTTTTCTCGGTGATATCTTCTATGGTTGCAATTATGCAGGGCTCGTTATAGAGCATGATTCTCTCTGCGGAGATGGTAACATGCCTGATCTCCTGCGAAGCGGTATGAAAACGTGTGTCAAAGTTTCTTATCTGACCCTGACGTTTCAGGAGATGAACTATCCTGTCATAATCGTCATATGACTGGAACAGATGTACATCGCGGAGCATATTGCCCACCAGTTCCTCTCGGGGATATCCGGATATTTTGATAAAGCTCTCATTTACATTGAGAAACAGACCGCTGCTGATTGTCCACAGAGCAATACCCACAGGAGAGGATCTGAAGGCCTTTGAGAACATCTCTTCGGAATTTTTCAGAGAATGGGCCAGTATATTTACATACTGGCTTATAATGCCTATTTCCCCCTTTGTCAGCAAGGGGATGGGCTCGACATTGAGGTCACCTTTCTCAAGTGCATCGAGTGTCTTTACAGTCATCTTGAGGCCGGACTGTATGCCTGCATTGGATTCATACACTGTGACAAAGATCGCTGCCAGCGAAAGACACATGATAATAAAGACATGGAGGGACAGGTCTGTCAGCCTGACTGTTTCCAGATGTGATATGAAAAGGAAGTGTCCAAGAGTTACAAGCGGTATTATCAGAACAGAGATAACGATGAGTGTGGTCCGGTATGAAACGCTGAAGAGCTTGTACTTCTCACGGGGAAGATATACGTTTTTAATCCTGTCTTCTGTAAGAGCCGGAAAGAGAAGATGCTCTGTCGTGCAGTACGATATGATACTGTTGATAGGTATGCAAAGCAGCAGAACAAAAAAGATAGGAAGGATCTCGACCCAGCTGAGTACATAGAACGATCTCATCATGAAATATACACACGTCATACCGAAGATCCATCGGAGTATGATGATTGTGCTTTCAGTGCGGGGATATGCGAGTATCCTGAGCTTGATATCAGCATCATCCGCGGTTGGATCCCCAAGGCTGTTAAGAATCTTGGAGAGTTTCCAGATCCTGACGGCCATGCCGAAGAATGTAGCAAGTGCAGCAGCTATGACAGAAACCGTGATAAGACAGTAAAGCTTTTCTCCGGTATATCTGCCTGCAAAGCTACCATAATACATGGCAAGAGGAACCACTATAAGATTGATATAGAGTTCAAGCCTTATGGTCAGCCTTGAAAGAAGGTTTGTTGTTGAAATCATACAAGGCGCCTTCGTGCTGAGAAACCTGTTTTGCTGAGTTTTTTATAACATTTCATGATCATGATATGGTGTGGATAATAACACTATAGATATTTGAAGTAAATACTGATACATCGGTCAAATTCGGTATTGCAGAATACTGAATTCTTGAGTATGTTCAGGAAGATCCCTCACGACATCATTCGCTTTGACCAGGGCGTTGAACATTGTAAGGCAGGGATAGGTCTACCAGATATTTTTTACCAACTGAGATCGGTCCATCTCAGATACATTAACACCAGGATAAGGAGGGATAGTTATCATGCTTTCTATTCAAAAGGGTGTGCGTGTGTTTCGCGGTCTTCCATTTTATCCTGTATTGCAGAACAGGGTGAAATATACATTTTGTTCTATAGTCCTTTCAGTGCTCGGTTCAGCCTTTGAGGTCGTGAGTAAAAGGGCTCCTGAGTTCAATGATGAAATATCGACATGGGAAGACGGCAGACGCTTTGCCATAGGTATCCTTTCAAGAGGACCGTACATAACCCTTGAAAAACGGGGAGACGCAATACGGTTTCTCGGTAAAGGGCTTTTATCACCTGAAATATCTATGTTTTTTAAGAATCTTGATGCCGCCATTCCGGTTTTTCTTGGATTAAAGGGTTCTTTCCAGGTTTTTGCAGAGAATGGGATGATTGTAGACGGAAATCTTTCACATACCATGGAGGTGAACCGGGTCGCCAATATCGTAAATGCCTACCTGTTTCCAGGGATTATGTTGAAGAATGTCCTGAAAAGAACACCCAGGTTCAATCTGCTTCAGCTGACTGTAAAAGCAAGAGTATATATAGAGCTCATGCCTGCATTTTTGTGGCATGCTGCGAGAAACTGAGCACAGCACTCTAAAAGAGGGGGAATCAACAATGATACCAAGTTATTATCAGCATTTCTGTCCGGTGAAGATCCTTTCCGGCAATAAGGCGGTGAGTAATATTCCTTTCGAAATGAATGCCATGGGCTGTAAAAAGGCCATGATCGTAACAGATAAAGGAGTTATAGACGCAGGTCTCATAAATATTGTGAAGGAGGCCTTTGCAGATTCGGACAGACAGATCGGATATATTTTCGATGAGACACCTCCTGATTCAAGTAACCGCATGGTAAACAAGCTTGCCAAGCTTTTCG
Source organism: Deltaproteobacteria bacterium (assembly GCA_016934135.1). Taxonomy (GTDB): domain Bacteria; phylum Desulfobacterota; class Desulfomonilia; order UBA1062; family UBA1062; genus DSAD01. The sequence goes on from JAFGTK010000205.1 coordinate 6,819, forward strand.
AGAAACTCTCATGCGACTGTTTTGTAGCTGTGGGCGGGGGCAGTGCACTGGATACTGCAAAGGGTGCCAATATTGTTGTTTCCGAAGGTACGGATGATATCCTCAAGCTTCAGGGCAACGAGATTATCAAGAAAGACCTCAAACCCATGATTGCAGTTCCCACAACATCGGGAACAGGATCAGAGGTCACAAAGGTAGCAGTGATCTATAACGAGGAAAAGAACCTGAAGATGTCTTTTGTCTCTGACAAACTCTACCCGAGAATCGCGGTGCTGGATCCCAGAATGACCATGACTGTGCCTTCAAAGCTGACAGCAGCAACAGGAATGGATGCACTTACCCATGCCATTGAGGCTTACACATGCATACAGAAAAATCCCATAGACGACATCTTTGCCCGGGCAGCTATAGAACTGGTCAGGAAATATCTTGTCAGGGCAACAGAGAACGGAAGCGATGATGAGGCACGTCTTGGAATGGCCAATGCATCGTTGTTTGCCGGCATTGCCTTTTCCAATTCAATGGTGGGAATGGTCCACTCGCTTGCACATGCAGCAGGAGGAGTCTGCCATCTGCCGCATGGTATAGCCAATGCCATATTTCTGCCTTACGGTCTTGAATATAATATTGCTAAAGTACCTCAAAGCATTGCTGAGATCTCAGGTATGCTGGGAGGTTCAATAGATTATATGGAACCTGAAGAACAGGCATCCGTCACGGTGTCTATGGTGAAAAACCTGCTTAAAAAGCTCAACCGCATAAGCGGTCTGCCGATCAGGCTGAAGGATGCAGGGGTTGCCGAGGATAAGCTTCCTGCCATTGCCAAAGCTGCCATTAATGACGGATCTCTTGTTTTCAATCCGGTAGAGATGGATTATGAAGAGGCTCTGAGTGTCTTGAAAAGGGCATATTAGTATACATGTGCCCGACATAATTGCTGGCTGAGATATCAGCCATGATTGGACACGCAGGATCGATCAAGTGCAGAATGCTGTTGACGATAAGAGGCCTTTCGATTCATTTTCCTGTTTTCTTTCGTCTTGACACGTATATAGGAAGACTTTATGTTTTCACCCCGATTCTAAGGGTTAATGAACTGTAATAGAGCAGAAGGCCGTATTGTTGCCATAGGAAAGTAATGGAGCATCTGACAAAACCGGCAAAAAAGGGTGGAAACATTGTGGTTGGTGATTTTTCACTCCCTTCATGCGGAATCGTTGCAAAGCTTTTCCAGAGTAACTACTGGTATATTGCTGATATTATTTTCTTTGTCATGGCCAGGAATGCCCTTCACCCGGTTTACGATCATCAGTCCTATATGCAGCAGTTCTGACTTACCATAACTGATCTAAAACATTTAAGAATTATCTTTGATGAGCGGTGCTGCTCCATTATGAGGCATAAGGAATAAGGTGCACTGTACAACGATTCGCTATCATGAAAGAGAGAAAGTTTTTCTTTAATGAATGGAAAAAGATTACACATGTGAAAAAAATCGCTCAAGCCTTAAAATAACATAACCAACTGTAATAACTTATTAAACATAAAAAAGTACCAGAAAACACCTGATAGTTATCTCGTATTTGTTTCGTGTTTTATCAGGTTTTTTTTGGCACGTTTCGTGATAGTTCTCTTCCATGCTTAAATTTTTTAATCTTCAGGGCAAAAAACACTGTGCAATCACATTACAGGATTTGATGAAAGGAAGGGAGTTATGAGAAATCAGACAACAGAACATAAGTTGGTCTCTCTGAGCAGCGTCACTGAAGCAAAGAACCAGGTAACGATATCTCCGCTTATCCTCAAGAAGATCTATTCGACAGGCAGCTTGAAGAACCTGGAAGACGGTGTTTGTTTCAATATAAAGAACCAGATGAGAGACACACTGCTTACAGCTGTTATTGGACTGAGCATCAATGATATAGAGGTTCCGTTGAATGATGTTTTCGTGAGGAATAACGGTACCAGGCTTAAGGCCGAAGATATTGATTATGAAAACACGATCCCTTTTCCCCTTGGAGAAGATATTGAGATATTTGTCCAGGTAGATCCGCTCAGCAAGAACCAGCAGCACTCCATCAGGCTTTCCTTTGAGGCAGAACCATTTGGACAGTTGACCCTGGATGCGTTCGACTGTGTTGTTGAGACCCGGGTAAATCAGCAGAAAATCCCCTGCAATAAAGAAGCAAATTATGACCTGGAAATAGTACGTGAAAGACAGGAGTTTGTAGAGAACTACACGGGTACAAAACTCAATCACATCAAACACCACTCCTTTGATCCTGCTGTTACAAAGGGTAATATCGAAAACTTTACCGGTGTGGCTCAGATTCCCATGGGCTTTGCAGGGCCCATAAAGGTCAACGGTGAATACGCAAAAGGGGAATTCCTTATTCCTTTATGCACCAGCGAGGGATCTCTGGTAGCCTCGTACAACCGAGGAATGAAGGTTATCAACCTGAGCGGCGGAGTAACTACAACTATTGTTGAAGATCAGATGCAGCGCGCACCTGTCTTTGTATTCGAATCCTCACGTGAGGCAAGGGATTTTGCATTGTGGCTGGATCAGCACATGACTGAGATCAGAGAACAGGCAGAGTCCTCTTCAAAGGTGGCCAAGCTGATAGATATTGAGAAGTATCTTGCAAGCAAGTTTGTATACCTTAGGTTCAATTACTATACCGGAGATGCAGCCGGACAGAACATGGTGAGCATGGCCACCTTCGTAGCATGCAGCTGGATTCTGGCACAGTACAAGGAGATAAAGCACTTCTATATGGAATCAAATATGGCTACGGATAAGAAGTGTTCCCAGATAAATACCATGAATACCCGGGGCAAGAGGGTTGTTGCCGAGTTTACCATTCCCCGGGATATTCTGATCCAGTACATGAAAGTTGATCCCGAAACCCTGGTCTATCACAGCCAGGTGGCAAATCTCGGAGCATTTATTGCTGGATCGAGCAGCAATGGTCTGCATGCAGCAAATGCACTGGCTGCATTGTTCCTTGCCACAGGTCAGGATGTCGCCAATGTTGCCGAGGCTGCAACAGGACTTCTCTATACAGAGGTAACC
>JAFGTK010000206.1 GCA_016934135.1 Deltaproteobacteria bacterium
GAACAGTGCGGACCCGTGATGTCCAAGGTCTGCTATGACAACGGCATCTTAAGCATTTATGCCAACAACAATCCGAGGATAAGCCAGTTGCTGCCTCCACTGATTATTGACAGGGATACAGCCTGCGAGATCATCGACAGAGTCGACAAGTCTCTTGATGAAACTAAACGGTTTCTCAATCTGTCATGAGGCTCTGATATGATTAAAGGCCGCATCGACATAGAACTCCTCAAGCGGTTTGAAAAGGGCCTCGATCCTGTCAATCCGCACAAGAGTGAAATCCCGGCACGTATTATCGGCTATGGAGAGATAAGCACCATCTTTGAGATCCTGGTTCATTCACAGCAGGGCCTCGCATTCAAACGTCTCCCCATATTCCGTTCGCACCTGGAGATGGATCAGTATGAAGAGCTTTTCATGGAATATAACCGTTTGCTCAGCGAGGATATCGGCATCCAAGTACCTTCTTACGGCCTTGCCCGGATATACCCGGCTGGCGGGAACATGGTGATCTATAACGTCCAGGAGAAGTTGCCCACGGATTCCATATGCAACCGGATCATCTGGAATCTTGACCACGGATCCATTGTGAATCTCGTAATCTGTATACTGAAAGCCATGAAAAAGGTCTGGCTGTTTAACGCGTCGCAAACCCGCAAAAAAATCGGCCTGGACTCACAGATATCAAACTGGGCAATTGCCGGCGGTATGCCGGCATCGAACACCCTTGATGAAGACACTCAATTCATCTATCTCGATACGGGAACCCCTCTGATGAGGATAGACGGCATTGAACAGATCAACCCGGATCTTTTTCTTAGAAGTGCACCATCTTTTCTCGTCTGGCTCATCAAGTGGTTTTTTCTCGATGATATCCTTGATCGCTATTATGATTTTCACCTGGTTGTTGTGGACCTTATTGCCAACCTTTACAAAGAGCAGAAGGGTGAGGTTGTCCCGCTGCTCATCGAGACGGCGAATAACTTTTTTGCAACTGAACTTGCTCAATTCCACTTGAAACCCATCACCCTCAAAGAGGTGCGCTCGTATTATCGTGAAGATGCTTTTATCTGGAGCCTCTACCTTGCATTAAGGCGATTTGACCGGTTTCTTCACACAAAGATCCTGAGAAAGCCCTATCAGTACATCCTTCCCGGAAAGATCAGGAGATAACGCTCGCCTGCACATGAAAAAAAAGCCGCAAAGCAGGGTTGGTGTTACTCTGCAAGAAACAGTATATACAATGATACTATCATGCTCAACGCTCCTGCAATTCTTAACGCAACGAGGTGTCCGGGATCTTTAATCCATTCAGACAGCGGCCTGTACCAGGAGTGTCCTTCCCTGCAGGCATTTTGCGCATCACACTGAAGCCTGTTCGTGAAAAAGAGAAACTCCATCCCGATGAGAAATAACATGAGCCCGATTGTAATTTTAAGCATTATATCACCTCTTCTGTTCTATCAGGGCCTGCGTATAGAGCACTTGCCTCTTTTACATACAGGGGCAGCATTTTCTTGAATATTCCTCTTGGAACAAGGTTTGTGTTCAGATGCTCACCGCTTTTCTGCCTGATTCTTTTCAGCATAAGATTTCCTGTACGACCCGGAAAGTATGAATGAATGAAGCCAAAAGAAGATTTGTTCATCTCGGATTCTGTATTCATAACATGGTAGACCCACTTTCATATTATGATAAGAATACATACTCCTGATGTGCTGTATGATTCAATATCAATATATTTCTTCTATGAGAAATAGTAGTGTCCGGAATTCAGATACCCTGAATCCCTGTGATCTTACCCCATTGTTTAGGAGACTCTTTGAAAGCGGATGCTTTTTTTTATGCTTCGTTGCGGCCAACCGGCCATGCCTGTTAGGCAGAGATTATATTGAATTGCGTTTATTGAATAACGTGCCGGAAAAGGGCTGTATCGGATACAGAAACAGTTTCTGCCGGTGTGTTTGAATGACGGTATTCCCATGCCCCGGCCAAGGGCATGGGAATACAACCCGATCAGTCTTTAAGGGTGTTACTGAACTCCCTCTGCCAGCTGAAGGATCTCCATGGGAAGCTGTATTCCAAGTCTCTGCATCTGTTTTGTGTCGACAAAGATCTTCAGTCCGTCCTGTTTGAGGACCGGCAACGTTCCGGGGTCAACGCCATCATTGAGGATCTTTGCAGCATGGCTGCCTGAGAGCGAACCGATTATCCCGAAATCCGAACCTATATAGACGACTCCACCCGGCACTTTCATTAAGGCCAGAGAGAAAACAGGAATCTTTCTGGCTATGCTTATTTCTTCCAGCTCCCTGGAAGCCTGATTGTCCCTCATCCCGTAATAGGTATCGAGCGGTACGGCAAAGGCCTGCGCACCCTTTTCTATCAGTTCTTCCACACCCGGCTTGACACTGTCATTTTTGTTTATCTCCTTGGCCAGGACAGTCATTCCAACTGCCGGTGCCTTTGCCTTTGCCTCTTCAACCTGTGCAACGGCATTGTCATCGTCGGTGTGCACGATGCCGAATGTCTTGAGCTCAGGGAATGACAGCCTTACAATCTGCAGAATATCCTTCATATCCATGTACAGGGTTGCTCCGGTAAATCCTGGGCCGGATTCGGTGAGAGATTTGCACCCTGCTGCCTCCGGGATTGCAACCGCTGAGAATACAAGCGGTATTCCTGCAGAAATGATCTTGTCTTTGGCATACTTGGTTGCAGGTGTTCCGATGGTGAGTACCAGATCGGGCTTTGCATCCACGATCTCTCCGGCTTCTTTTTTAATCCTCATGAGAACCCCCATCTTTTTCCAGAGGCCTCCTTTTTCCACATCAAAATCAACAATGCGTCTGTTTACGGTAAGATTC
>JAFGTK010000207.1 GCA_016934135.1 Deltaproteobacteria bacterium
TGCAGCCCCAGGGAATATCTCCAATAAAGGTGATCAAGTGGACAGCTGTTGCAGGAGGACTCCTGTTTGCAATCCTGACAGGCATGGTCATCTGGTCGTGGTCACTGCGGAAAAATATACGCAGCTCGACCGAGCGTCTTTCCAGGGAACTTATCGAGCGCAGACACATACAGGATGCACTTGAAGAAAGCGAAGAAAGATACCGCAGCCTGTTCAACGGCATGCCTGTGGGCCTTTACAGAACTACACCATCGGGAGAGATCATGGATGCAAATCCTGCCCTCATTGAAATGTACGGGTATCGAGACAGAGAAGATCTCCTGAGCATGAATTCAAGGGATCTGTATCTGGACGAGAAAGACCGTGATCAGTTCATGTCGGCAATGGAACAGGATGGAATCGTACGCGGTTTTGAGGTCCGCATGAAAAGACATGACGGAACAATCAGATGGATCCGCAACAGCGGCCGGGTCGTCCGTGATGATGGAGGAGCAGTTCTGTTCTATGAGGGAAGCGTGGAGGATATTACCGAGCACAGGCATGTAAGGGAGGCGTTGGAAAAGGAAATAGCTTTCAGTACAACCCTGATTCAGGACTCCCCCACATATTATGTGGCTATCGATGCACAGGGGAAAACCATCATGATGAACCATACGCTGCTAAAGGCGCTTGGCTATTCAATGGATGAAGTAACAGGTGCGGATTATCTGAACACATTTGTTCCGGAATCGGAAAGGGAGATGCTTTCAGGTGTATTTGAAAAGATAGTCCGCATGAGAGAGCCGACAGTCAATGAAAACCAGATTCTGACCAAAGACGGCAGACAGTTCCTGGTGGAATGGCATGGCAGGCCTGTTTTCAAAACAAACGGCGAACTGGATTATTTCTTCGGCGTCGGCATTGATATTACGCAGCGCAAGCAGGCGCAAGAGGAAAGGCAGAGGCTCGAAAACCGTCTTCAGCAGTCTTACAAGATGGAGGCATTAGGAACCCTGGCAGGAGGCATTGCCCATGATTTCAACAATATTCTCTCTTCTGTTCTCGGGTTTACAGAACTGGCAAAGATAAAACTCGCAAAAGGCAAGGACATTGAAAAAGAGCTGGACGAGGTTCTCAAAGCAGGCGCCAGAGCCAGAGACCTGGTCAAGCAGATACTGACATTCAGCCGTCAGTCCGGCATCCAGAAAAGTCCGATAGAGATAACCTCCATGATCAAGGAGACACTGAAGTTTCTCAGGGCATCTCTGCCCACAACCATAGAGATAAAACAGAATCTTCCTTCTTACGAAACCACGGTAATGGCCGATCCCACGCAGATACATCAGGTGATCATGAACCTGTGCACCAATGCAGCTTATGCCATGAAAGAAAAAGGAGGGATAATCGATATCAAGGTTGCGGAAAAGGAACTGACCGACAAGGCTGAACTGGAGTACAAGGGTCTGGCACCAGGCAGATATCTGCAGCTGAGTATTGCCGATACAGGAAGCGGCATCCCCGGCGAGATCATAGACAGGATCTTTGATCCCTTCTTTACCACCAAAGAACGCGGCGAAGGCACGGGTATGGGTCTTTCAGTCGTACACGGCATCATACATGACCTTGGCGGCGCCATCTCGGTATACAGCGAGCCTGATAAGGGAACTGCATTTCATCTCCTGTTTCCCAGATACATCGGGGAACGGTTCGAACCGTTTTCACCCCATTCGATTGTCACCATGGGCAAAGGCAGGATCCTTTTCGTGGATGATGAAGAAGGTGTTATTGCATCAGGAAAAGAAATCCTCGAGAATATCGGATATACGATTACCCCGACAACCAGTGCATCTGAAGCGCTCGAGATATTCAGATCAGGTCCGGATGCTTTCGACCTGATTCTGACAGACATGACCATGCCTAAGATGACAGGCATCGAGCTTTCAAGACAGATGCTGGCAATCCGGCCTGATATCCCCATTGTATTGTGTACCGGTTCCGATATCGGGGTAACCCCGGATATAATCAGGGCTGCCGGTATCCGGGAGATGGTCATGAAACCAATGACAACCAATGAACTGGCTGAAGCTGTATACAATGCGCTGAAAACCGTTAACGGATAGAATCCGGACCGAGGATGAATTATACATCCGTCTTCAATTTTATACATTGACGGTACAATAGCCTGATGATTAACATGAGACCGTATTCAAACATATCAATGTTGTTATAAAAGGGGTGATGGCATGAAAAGGTTCTCTTATATCTCGATGCTTCTTGTTGTATTCAGCGTAATGACCGGATGCGCATGCTTCAGGCAGAGCGTGTACGATTGTGCAATAAACGCAGACCGCTCAAGATCAGACCTCGAGCCCGGCACAATAGACATCGGGGGAGAATCCATTGCCTATCTGGAACGCAAAGGAGACGGTGAAACCATAGTGCTTATCCATGGTTTCGGGGCGAACAAGGACAACTGGATCCGTTTTGTCCGTCACATCCCGGAGCAGTACCGGGTTGTTGCCTTTGATATGGCAGGACATGGGGACAACAGCCGTCTTGTCGAAAAAACCTACAGTATCGATTACATTACTTCGACCTTTACTCAGGCTGCAGACGTCATGGAACTGAAAGAATTCCACATTGCAGGAAACTCCATGGGAGGATATATTTCCATGCTCTATGCATCACGCAATCCCGGACGTGTACGCACCATGTGTCTTATAGATGCAGCAGGACTCATTGGTCAGACACCGCAGCCGAGCGACCTCCAGCTCGCACTGAAAGAGGGGCTGAGCCCGCTCACTCCTTCTACTCGCGAGGAATTCTCCGTACTTCTGGAATATGCCTTTTATAAGAAGCCGTTCATTCCCTGGCCCATCACCTCGGTTCTCGCAGACAGGGCTGTTGAATCGGGCGATTTTTCCAAGAAGATGTGGAAAGACTTCCATACAGACCCGGTAGATGTATTCCCCATGCTGCCCGGACTCGATCTTCCGGTACTGGTTATCTGGGGCGACAGGGACAGGATTCTTCACGTGTCTACCACCTCCGTACTCGAGAGTTCACTGCCCGACGTTGAAACAGTTATCCTGAAGGACTGCGGCCACATGCCCATGCTTGAAAGGCCTGAGGAAACGGCCGGTTACTATGTGTCCTTTCTGATGAGGCATCCAGGAAAAGACTGATGCAAGAAGATGTATCTTTCAGAGACATCCGTGGATATCTCCTGGTATAATGTACAGCCATGACGATCAACCAGGCCAGATGGCTGACTGCCCTGATATATGCAATAAGTATTTTATTGGGAAACCTTTTTGTAATCTGGTTCGGTATTGTCAGCTTCTTCGGGATTTCCTTTCCGGCAGGGGCCATCTGGATCGGCCTGACCTTTTCAGCCCGTGATTTTGTACAGCGCTTCTGGGGCCACAGGGTCTGGTATTTCATGCTTGCCTGCACCGCAATAACCACTGTTCTGAGCCTTCAGGTAGCTCTGGCATCAGCTGCAGCATTCCTGGGTTCCGAAGCGATTGACTGGTTTGTTTTCACCCTGATGAAAAACCGGTCCATGAAGGCCAGGCTGGCAGTGTCCAATATCTTTTCCTGTCCCCTGGACAGTCTCCTGTTCGTGACCATCGCATTCGGGTTTTTCTGGCCTGCAATCTGGGGCCAGACCCTTGTCAAATATATCTCCGGCTTTCTGGCATGGCCTGCAGTAAATGCCAGCGAAAAATTCTACTTCAAACTTGTCTCTTCTGCACACGATCAAACAGCACATTGACTTCGGTAAGTAAAATATTAATCTATACTGTATCTGTATGCTATCGGCGCAATTCCATGCCATGTACATGACCCGCCCGGCAGGTCTATATAATCGGATTTCACTGGTATCTTGTCATTTGAAGTGGATAGAAAATACGGGCATGATTTTTTAGGCCCGGCCATCCGGAAAGGAAGGTGTTCCATGAAAAATACGATCTGGAAAAAATCGTACGACCCGGGGCTTAAAGACCTGAATCCCCAAGAATGGGAGAAAAACTTACCCGAGGTATGCCAGCGGTCATTTAAGGAGTTTCCTGAAAAGGTCGCCCTGGCATTTATGGGTGTGCATATCAGCTTTGCCAAGCTGGATCGCTATGCAAATCGATTCGCGAACATGCTCATTCACCACGGGTTCAAAAAGGGCGATGTGGTGGGGATCAACCTGCCGAACATCCCGGAGTATGTAATAGCCTGGCTTGGTACCCTGCGTGCGGGATGCGTAGTATCAGGGGTATCCCCCCTGCTCTCCACAGATGAAATGGCCTACCAGTTGAAAGACTCGAATGCAAGGGGGCTTGTAACCCTCGATGCGATCTTTGCCGGGAGGCTTGTGAAGATTGCATCAAGTCTGCCGGATCTCGAGCTTGTGGTGGCGACAAGTGTCGGCGGATTTCTGCCGGGTATAAAACGATTCCTGGGCAGACTGCTGAAAAAGATTCCATACGGCAGGGTAACCCCGCTGGAAGGCAAAACCGTGTATCGTTTCAAAGAGGTTCTCAGCGCAGACATCTTTGCGGAAACAGCCCCGGAGATAACCCTGACCCCTGACGATATAGCTTATATTCAGTATACCGGGGGTACTACCGGTGACCCGAAAGGCGCCATGCTTAGCCACAGGAACTTTGTAGCTGACTGCCTGATCTTCCAGAAATGGCTTGGATGGGAACCAGGAGCAGGTATCGGTCTTTCAGGCTTTCCCTTTTTTCACATCGCCGGGCTGTTCACCAATGCAAACTGTATATACCTGGGCTGGACCCAGGTTCTCATCCCTAACCCCAGGGATACGGATCATATCTGTGCGGAACTGAAGAAGTACAGGCCCACTGTAATGGCGAATGTACCGTCGCTATACATGCTTCTCATGGAAAACCCGAAATTCGCCGAACTCGACCACTCGAGCCTGCAGACCTGCATATCTGCTGCAGCGCCGTTTCCCGAGGAGGCCCAGAGACGGTTTGAGGATATTATCGGACAAGGAAAGATCGTCGAAGGCTACGGCATGACCGAGACATCACCGTTGACAATAGTGAATCCTGTCAAAGGGCACAAGAAGCTCGGCACCATAGGGGTGCCTCTGTTAAATACAAAGATAAGGCTCATTGAGCCGGATGGTAGCCGTGAAGTAAAGCCGGGGGAACCCGGAGAGATCTGTGTCAAGGGCCCCCAGATCATGGTGGGTTATTACAACAGGCCTGAAGAAACCGCCGAGGTCATTGATAAGGACGGCTACCTGCATACCGGGGATGTTGCTATCATGGATAATGAGGGGTTTCTGCGTATAGTGGACCGCACCAAGGACATGATCATTGTGGGCGGCTTCAAGGTGTTTTCCAAAAAGGTAGAGGAAA
>JAFGTK010000208.1 GCA_016934135.1 Deltaproteobacteria bacterium
ACGGTGTATTGACATACACCGTTTTTTCTTGCTTGATTTAATATCGAAAACTTTTTAATCTGCTTAAAGTACAGGGACACCTAGAATGTAATGACGGATGTTTATTTATAAAGGAGGTATTGAAATGAAAAGGTTAACAGTGTTTGTTGTAGGAGTCGTATCAGTTATGTGCATGCTGGGCAGCATGGTGTACGCAGCACATGGTCAGATCAATGTGAACACCGCCACATCAGAAGAACTTCAGCTGTTGCCGGGTATCGGAGAATCCATCGCGCAGAACATCATTGAATTCAGAGACGCCAACGGGCCGTTTTCTTCGTTGGACGACCTGGTAAAGGTGAAAAACATAGGCGAGGCAAAACTGGGAAAGATCAGAAGCCTCATTAAACTGGAAGGCAAATCGGACTTTGACCCAACAGGTGTATCATCTAAACAGACAAACTAGCATTCAAAAAAACAGTCTGCAAAACAGCCGTCATAACATCCAAGATACAAAAGCGGTGCCCTTAACGGCACCGCTTTTTCCATTATGGTTTAAATGTGGAGATCTTCCTGAGTTCTGTAAAAAGCCGTTCTTCTTCTTTGTTCAGATTCTTCGGGGTCATGATCTTTATCTGCGCAAAAAGATCACCTTTGCGGGCAAACCCCCTTCCCTTGAGCCGTAGTCGCTGGCCGGAAGATACGCCCTGGGGAATCTTGAGATTATAGGTTCCGTCCAGCGTCTGGATCTCCTTTGTAACACCCAGGGCAGCATCCCAGGGTGCAACGGGGATATCCATAACAATATTGTTCCCTTCGAGCCGGTACTGACCATTCTGCGCAAGCCTTATCTTGAGGTAAAGATCCCCGGACCCTCCCGGACCTGCATTGCCCTGACCAGAAAGCCTGATCTTCATGCCTTCGTAAGCACCTGCTGGGATCTTGACATTCAGCCTTTTATCACCGCCGGGTCCCTGAAGATGAATCTCCCTGAAGGACCCTCTATGGGCATCTTCAAGAGAGATTGTCACCTCTGTGGTCAGATCGGAACCTTTTGGTGCAGCCGATCTTCTCTGTGTGTGCGTGTCCATCCCCAGATCCCCGAAAAGGGATTCAAAAAAGTCGGAAAAACCACCTCCAGCCTGACCATCGGCACCCGGTCCGAATTCAAAAGAGAAACTGCGCCCACCCCTGCCGGAACGCATACCAAAAGGCTGTCCTCCAAAGATGTTCTCATATCCAGGCGGCGGCCTGAAGCTTTGCCCTTCCTGCCAATTATTCCCAAGCGCATCGTACCGTGACCGTTTTTCAGGATCACTCAAGACCTCATGGGCTTCATTGATCTCCTTGAATCGTTTTTCAGCATCAGGATCGTCTTTACAGGTATCAGGATGACAGCTCCTTGCAAGTTTTCTGTATTTTTTCTTTATCTCTTCTGGGGTTGCATCTCTTTGTAACCCTAAGAGTTTGTAGTAATCTTTGTATTCCAACTCTAAAACCTCACGCTGAAACAGGATTTCTTTTTAGGTAGGGTTGCATGGATAATAAATCAAGTGAAAATAAATAATTCCTGGTATCTGTGCCGGTGTATAACATGAATAACGGATCAGAAACGATCCTCTATCTGAGCGGCAATAGCTTCCGGTATCCGTGCCAGATCTTCAGAGAAATAGCCGGTATCACGTATTGAATCCAGGGCTTCATCCAGGTACTCACGGGCAACATCCCTGCTTTTCTGCAATAATCTGGGTTCAATATGAGATATGATGTATTGCTGCTTCTCATAGGGAGAAGACATCCCGATAACCTTTTTTAATACCTCTGGTTTTTCCTTGAAGAGAAACACCAGGGGAAGCGTTGATTTACCCTCGAGGATATCATTGAAAGGGTCCTTGTTATCGTTCTTGCTCGGTGAGAGATTAATTATATCGTCAACGATCTGGAAACCCATTCCGACAGACCTACCATATATCCGCAGTGCATCAAGCCCGTCTTGCGGGAGCCCTGCCAGAACTCCGGGTGCATATGTACAGAATTCAAAGAGTGTTGCGGTTTTCAGATAGATGACATCGAGATAAACCTCGACAATATCATGAAAGGACTTGGCATACTCTAGTTCCTTGAGTTCCCCTTCAGCCATCTTCTTTATTGTCTTGACCATTTCTGTTATTACTTCGAGACTCCCCAGTGCACACATGGTCTCCATTGCCGAAGCAGATATGAAATCTCCTGTCAGGAGTGCCGGTTTGTCTCCAAACACCTGGTTTGCCGTGGGTCTTGAGCGCCTTATTTCAGTGCCGTCCACAACATCGTCGTGAAGAAGGCTTGCGGTATGCATAAGCTCAACCGTGTATGCAAGAGGAAGTATCCTATCCTGGGAAAGCCCCACAGCCTTTCCGATAAGCATGACCAGCTTTGGCCTTAGACGCTTTCCTCCTGCATCAAGGATGTATTCACCTATCTGGCAGGTATAGGCAGTGGAACTCCTGATAATCTCCCTCAGCCTATTTTCAAATTCTGCATTCATGTCCAGACCTATATCAGAGCGCACTTTCAATATCAACGGAAACATGCTCAACACCACATCGGGCTTTACTGAAGCCGCTCTCACATAGTCTATTCCTGGGTTTCAGGCAGATGCTCTTCCTTGATCTTCTGAATCACTGCAGAGGTGGATTGACCGGATACGAATGACAGAGAATACACCTGACCACCATGTGACCTTACGATATCACTGCCAACAATATCTTCAATCTTCCAGTCTCCCCCTTTAACAAGTATATGGGGACATATCTGATTAATGAGTTCATACGGAGTGTCTTCATCAAAAATACATATATAATCAACACATTCCAGGCCTGCAAGAACCTCTGCCCTTGAATTCTGGGGATTGACGGGTCTTCCGGGGCCTTTCAGTCTTGTGACCGATTCATCAGCATTGAGTCCTACTACTAAAACGTCTCCAAGAGATCTTGCCTGATTCAGGTAAGACACATGGCCTTCATGAAGGATATCAAAACAGCCGTTCGTGAAAACAATATTCATACCCCTTTCCTTGAGGAGGGCAGACCTTCTTGTCACCTGCTCCCGGTCGAGAAGCTTTTCAGGCAGCCCGATGTCTTCCGGCCATTGCCTGCCCGCTATTCGGGCAGTATACCTGCCCAATGCATCATAAGATGGGAGAATATCCGGGAATCTTTCGTACAGCTCTGCAATATGAGCCTTCACCGTGGCCCAGTCACCCCTTTGTACAGGCCCGGTAAGAGCTGATTGTCCGTGTTTCTCAATATTTGCAACCGTTGAGTTTATGAGAGGAACCAGATGCTCCATGGACATGCCCGATGCCTCTATCAGCTGCCGGGCCTGGGAAACAAGGCTGACCAGATAATTCGATGCAATAACTGCTGCAGTGTGATAGATTATTTTGTCTTGTTTCGATATGTTTATCAGCCGGGAGCCGATTGAGTTCACGATTACCCCTGCAGCCTCGATTGCATGCTTCGACCCTTCCGAGGTAAACCAGCACTGCCGGATGGCCTGCTCGGCACCTTCCATATCAACAATAGACTGTAGAGGGTGCAGGCTGGCTACTTCTCCACCTTCCAGCTCAAGACACTCAAGGAGGTCTGAGGAAAACAGCCCGCTGAAATGATAAAAGCATATTCCCCTGCAGGTCTTTCCCCATCTCTTTGCAATTATTTCCGCAACACCGGCGATGGCACTGTCAGGAACAGATATAAATACGACATCGACTCCGGCCGGCTCTATTGGTACTGAGGGGAATACAGGGATATCATATTTCAGGACCTGCGATGAAACCGTCCAGACAGGTGTGTGCCCTTCCTGAGACAGCAGTGTCAACAGAACACTGCCGACTTTGCCGAGGCCGATTACACCGAATCTATATTTCATCCGTAATGCCCTGTTCCATCAATGAAGCATACTTCTCCCAGTCCATGGTAAATCTCAGATCATTTATGGTCCTCTCCACAACGGCATGATACTGAGCATGACCTACATATGCCTTCAATCTCTTTGAAATGGGAAAGATCTGTTCAGATGGGCTCCAATGGGCCTTTTCACCTGTATCGGCATCAAGCAGGCAATCAAATGTTATGGCAGAAGAGACCATGGCAAGCGGTTTTTCATAAAGGTCTCTGATCATGGCCTGCAGTCTGCCTGCGTCCACAGGAGAAAAGAACGAATACATACGGGAATATATCTCGGAGTACATACGGGCATAGATCACCGCGGCATGATAGTATTCCGGGATATCGATTATGGCATCCTTGTTCATGGTCTTTCCAAAAGAGTACAGCATTGCCTGCATATTTTTAAGACCGCCGAGCCCGGGATAGGCCTGCCCAGGCAATCTCGGTTTGGCAGGATTATACGACGCCTTTGGATCCTGCAGAGCCAGCCATTCCACCAACAGCATAGACAGTCCGTCAGAAAAATCGAACCCGTCTACAAAGTGTTCCTTGGGCCTGAAAACGCCTTCCCGGATGATAAGCTCGATAAGCCTGGTGTCTTTCTCCAAGACATCATGATTCACATATAGCCTTGAGGTGTAATTATCCTGTTTTGATACGGTGATGATGAGATTGCGGTATCCTTTTTTATACAGAATGGCAACAATACCCACCTTCTCAAGCATCTTCATTATCTGCTTTTCATCATAAATACCCAGAAAACGGCTCGACAAAAACAGATCGTCCTTATCCCGCAACGGATCCGCAGCTATGGTATAGGTTATATCTTCCAGATATTTAGGTTCTTTTTTTGGATGCATATTATTTGGCGTCATCTGATGATCCTTCCAACACTGGCGAATATTACATTTGATGCCCCTGCTCTTTTAAGCGACGCCGATACTTCCTGCGCTGTCGACCCGGTTGTTATTACATCGTCTACAACCATGACATCTTTCCCTTTGACCTTACCGGAGACAAATACTCCGCGAAGATTGTTCATCCTCTCCGACCGTTTCAGTCCGACCTGATTCAGGGTTTTTCGCACCTTCCGTATGACATTATATCTCATATCTATGCCCATATATCCAGATAATTCATGGGCTATCAGAGCCGCCTGGTTATAGCCCCTGCTTATCATCCTTGTCCAATGCAGGGGGACAAAGGTTATCATGTCGGCATGAATACCCTTCTGAGAAAGCAGGTCAAACATCAATCCGGCAAGAGGCTTCTTGAATACTGTAGCATTGTTATACTTGAAGCTGTGGATAATATCCTTTAGAAGCCCGTCGAATACCCCAACAGAAATCATCCGGTCAAATGAAGGTCTTTTCATCCGGCACTGTATGCACTCGCCGGGAACACCAATGGGCTTGCCGCATATATCACATATTGGTTCCGGCACCGCCCGGATCTGCGATCTGCATCTGGAACACAGGCCCAGAATTACCGTATCACACTCCCCGCATACAAGACATCTGCGGGGAAAGATATGAGTGCACCAGGAACCGGCCATAAAAAGAACATAGCACATAAAAACACTGCCAGACAATATCCCGGCTGTTTCATAAGGATATAATGATTATCGAACCTAACCAAAAAGCTGATCAATAGTATTTGTGATAGTTGTATTTGCGGTACTTGTATTTTTTGGCAGGAAGCTCGTCCAGTGCATTGAGAACAGTGCCGACAACCTTGTCTTTTGGCAGGTTCTCCATGGCCATCTTAAAATCAGCCTCTTTTGTATAGCGGTATCTGCTTACCATGATGATTGCCTCTACCTGATCCGCGATAATCTTCGGATCCACAGTAGCCTGAATCGGGGATGTATCTATGATAAGAAAACGATCGTTGTACCGCTCGCTCAGTTCTTTGATAAGAGAACTCATCCTTTTTGATTCCAGCAGTTCCGATGGATTGGCAGGTGGTTCTTTTGCCGCAGGAAGGATTGTGAGCTTATTAATAGAGGTTTTGATGAGGCAGTCTTCTATCTTGGCATTGCCCTGTATGATCTCGCTGACTCCTTTTGACGGAGGATATTTAAAGAGATTACTCAAAGAAGGCTTTCTCAGGTCGCATTCAACGAGAAGGACGTACTGGTCATCTCCCTTGGCTATGGATATGGCCAGATTCGATGCAATGAGCGACTTGCCTTCACCTGGCAACGCACTGGTTATCATGATAACCCGGGGAATGGGTTTGTCCTGCATATGGAACAGGAATGTCCTCAGCTTTCTGATCTGTTCCGCTGTATATGAATACGGCATGTGGTGCATATAGAGGTGATCATCAAGACGTCCTGTCGTGCCTGCCTGATTCAGAAAACCCTCATCGTTTATTTCCATCGCCTTGGATACCTTCACTTGCTAATCCTCCATACTGATCTTGACAGGTTTTGCATAGAAAAAACCCTTGTCCTTGAGTTCAACTGCATACCCTATGGCATCGCTCCGCGAATCGAACGTACCTATGGTAATGCGGTACCAGGTATTCCCCTGTGTGTCCAGGTAGGGATAAATCGTTGCCTGGTATCCCTTATTCAGGAGGTCCAGGAAAACCGCCTTTGCCTCGGCAACCGAATGATATGACGCAACACTGACACTGTAGAGTACTCTCGGCACTGTCTGTACCGCAGGCATAAAGATCTCCTGTCCCTCATATATCAGATCAATATTTGCAAGATCAGGGTTCGCCGCTCTTATAGACTGAAGTATTCCGGCATCAACCCTTCCGTAATAGTCGGCAGCAAGTTCTGCAATCGTATCCCCTACACTTACGGTTACGAGTCTACCCTTTTCCTGCTCCGGCTCATTCATACTCGGAGGTATGGGCGGATCATTCCTGGTCGAACCCTCATCCTGCATGACGATCTTTTCCCTGATAATCTTTCGAACAGGCTCTTGTTGAACAACAGCCCTTTCAGGATCATTTTGCTGTTTGTTTAAAACCTCTGCCTCGGACGAACCTGCGGGCTGCACAGGATTATCCTTAAGGGTTGTAGACACAGGCCCGGAGATCTCCTGCAAGTCATTATCCTGAGAATGCCTTCCTATTGAATATACAGTCCATCCTGCGGTTACAAGCACGATGCAGACGCCTGCAACCGCAGCGATCTTCGCCCAAAAACCGGTCCTGTCTGCAATTGCTCCCCTGAATAATGACGGCGGGGCTGTGGCTGACTTTCCATAGGTGCCTTCAAGATCCGATACAACTCTTCTCACGAGCTGTGCATTAACCTGCCTGGTATTTTCCGTAAAAGCGCCCAGGAGAACATTATCGCATACAATATTGATAAGTCTCGGAAAACCTTTTGAATACCGGTATATCTCAGACAGTGCCGACACGGTAAATATCGGTTTTTCCATTGGCTCGTATCCGGCAACCCTGAGCCGGTGATCAATATAATCCCTTGTTTCATTACTGTCCAGCGGGGGTATATGGTACTTGAGGCCTATCCGCTGCTTGAGCTGTCTCAGATGAGGACTTTTAAGCTTGTCATTGAGCTCCTGCTGGCCCAGAAGCATTATCTGAACAAGCTTCTCGTTCGTTGTCTCAAGATTTGAAAGAAGCCTGATCTCTTCAAGCATCTCTATGGAAAGCCCCTGTGATTCATCAACAATCAGTACAGCGCCTCCTGTCTCCTTGAGGCGTTCTTCGTATTCATGAATATAATCCCTGGATCGCTTCCCCTCGGGCATGGAGATTGCCTCACCCAGGAGGAAATAGAGATTTTCAACCTTAATGTGAGGATTCTTGATCACAACCTTAGGCATGCGGGGAGGAAGTTTCAGAAGAAAGGCATTGAGGATCGTGGTCTTTCCTGTACCCACTTCTCCGGTAATAACAACAAATCCGCTCGCCTCTTTGATTCCATAGAGAAGGTGTGCAAGCGCCTCTTTATGGCCCGGGCTCATGTACAGAAACCGCGGATCAGGCGTGATGGAAAACGGCTTTAATTTTAACCCGAAGAATTCCCTGTACATATACGCGCCTCAGAAAGGAAGACTTATAGGCATAACAACGGTTATATCGTTAAGATAGGAGTAACCGACAATGACAGCCCCGATAATCGCTATGGATACATTTATGCCGATATACACAATTGTCCTCATCTTCCGTTTTCGCTTGTCAGTCAGCGTAAGAGCAAGGGGGATAGCAGTTATGCATGGAACCCCTCCGCTCCACTTTTCCAGCTGCTTGATCCCCTTGACAGTGCTGTCGATCATTTCAAGGAGAACGATAAAACCTATACCGGTCCCCAGCCCGAGTACAAGAAA
>JAFGTK010000209.1 GCA_016934135.1 Deltaproteobacteria bacterium
AAATCTCAGAAAATGGAGGCAATAGGAACCTTGGCAAGTGGGATTGCACACGATTTCAACAACATTCTCACCACCATAATTGGTTATACAAAGATGTCCATGAAAGATTTCATGGCTGTGAAGAATGAAGATAAAGACCTAAGTGTGGTCCGGAGCGACCTTACTGAAGTTCGCAATGCAGCATACCGTGCGAGAGACCTGGTGAATCATATTCTAGCCTTCAGCCGTCATTCCAAAAAGGACTATTCACCAATTCAGCTAAGCTCGACAGTTAAAGAATCGCTTAAAATGTTGCGGCAATCATTATCTGGGAAAATCAAGATAAAGGAAACTCTCAGTGATCAGCAATTTATTCTCGGAGACCCTGCACAGATTCATCTGGTATTGGAAAATCTTTGTACTAACGCAGCTTATGCAATGGACAAGACAGGGGGGATCTTGGAAGTGAGTGTCAAATCAGTTCATACAGACGGTGCTGCAACTGGTTTGGAAATCCCTGCCGGAGACTATATGAGACTGAAGGTCAAAGATACCGGGCATGGAATGTCGCCTCAGATTATGACCGCCATTTTTGACCCCTATTTCTCCACAAAAGGGAGGGGTCAAGGCATGGGATTAGGGTTATCGGTGGTTCACGGTATTGTAAAAAGCCATGGAGGCTTTATCCGTTGTAAGAGTGTCCAGGGGAAAGGTACCACTTTTGATATTTATCTGCCGCAGTATGAGCCCAAAGCCCAGGGACATGAAATGGAAACGTTTCATACAAGAAAAGACAAAAAAATCCTGAACCTGGATAAAAACCCGGCCATCAATGAGACAATGGAAAAGAGTTCTGGTAACAAAGGTTTTCATTCCAAGAACAGGGAACATTAAGATACATAATGTCTTGTTATCATATTGCCTGCAGGGCGATAATTATTCCCATGTGTGCTTTGCCATTAAATTTCAAACGCTATTCATGCCCTGCTGTTGTGTTTTTCAGGTATAGATTCTCCATGGCCGTATATGCTTCCTGATAATAGTTGCCCGGGCTCCATAAAAGCCATCCGGTTCCTCCCGAATCCATTGATGCCGAGATCTGGTTCTGAATGAACTCCGGACCGTATCCGATAGTGACGCGCAGCGGAAAGGACTGCAGCCAGGGCCTTATTGTCACATTGTCTCCTACGATAGCCCTGAGCCTGTTGATCCCCTTGCTGACAAAATAGTATGGTGCATCCGCCGGGTTCTCTATGCCTGCAAAATCCTTGCTGAAGTGTGATGGATACAGCATGGGAGAGATAATATCCACATGGTGTCTGATCTTTTCTATGTCCTGGCCCACGGTAAGAATGTCCTGATCCTGTTTCCATATGACGATCCCGAACATGTCCAGGGAAAGAAGAACCCTGCGTGAAGAAGTAATCGCATGTATACTTTCTAAGAATTCTGCAATGATATCTGATCTGGTCCTGCCTTCAATACCTGTTGCTAGCTCACCGTCGGAAGGATATCTGCAATAATCCAGCTGTATCTCGTCTATACCGTAATCGATCAGTTCACGGATAATCTCTTCGATATAGTCCTGCACTTCCTGGTCTGCCGGATTGAGCCAGTCGTTGTCCAGCCTCCAGTGAGGCATGGCACTCGCGATCAGCATGTCCCTGAACACACATACCCTTGCCACAACATGAATATCCATAAGATGCAGGTATGCTACAAGCTTTGACATATCTTCTATACCCCTGGGATACTGCGTAACCGGAGAAAATGCCCCGGGCATGGAACTCCTGTACGAAAGACCGCCCCTGACATCCTTGGCATCGAATACAATGGTATTGGCACCATATATCTTTAACTTGTCAGCAACCTGGAAAACCTGCCTGGAGCCGGCTGTCCATTGATTGATATATACCCCTTTTGCAATAAAGTCCTTCTTCCGCCTGATGATTTGAGGGCTGAAGGGTTTATCCGTGATAACCGGGATAACAATCTTCTGGCCGATGGTAAGACTCTGTGAGCTGATGTTGTTGATGCTGATGATATCCTTGACCAGTTCCTGTTTTGTGTACGCTGCTGTTCTGGCAAAATACTTACCTGCAATCCTGGAAAGGTTATCTCCCTTGTTTACCGTATGGACTATCTCTCCAGAAGCAGACATAGGAATGAACAGAATGAGGAGTAATGAACACAGGACATGTAAATAGTTCTTAAAGGACATTTTATCTCTCTTGTTCCAGGGTCATTTATTCAAGCCCGGTTATTATTCAAATACATGTTAGGCATTATGTATATCTGGGAATATCGTGCTCCTGACACATGAGGCCTACTTATGTTTAATCCCCATAATGGATCGGGCATCATCAGGATCAGCCGCATCCCGTCCTAAGGACCGGGCAATCTGAACTGCCCATTCAACCTGTTCGAAACTCCCTTTTGCCAGGTCCCCGTTCGGCACTCTGATATTGTCCTCCAGACCTACCCGCATATGGCCTCGCATGAGACATGACATGGTAATGGCAGGAAACTGGTCCAGACCTACGCCGCAGGCAGTGAAGTTTGCCCCCGGGGGAAGCGCATTGACCATGGCGATGAAGGCGTCTGCACGAAACCGCTGGCCTCCGGCAACGCCCCATACAAAATTGAAGTTCATCGGGTCTGAGAACATGCCCTGCTTTGCTATCAGAAGAGTGTTGTCGATCCCGCCGATATCATAGCACTCGATCTCGGGCTTGATCCCTTCGGCTTCCATGGCAACGCCGAAACTCTCAAGCATTGTAAAGGTATTTTCAAAGATATTGTCAAAGACTATCTTTCCGGTATTACGATCGATAAAGCTGAAATTCATGGTATTTGTATTCAGGGAAGCCATGGCAGGTTTTACGGCCAGGATCTGGACAAGTCTCTGCTGCGGTGTCTTGCCAAGCCCTACTGCCGAACTCAGGTTTACGATCAGTTCAGGCACCCTGTCTTTTATTGCATCATGGGTTGCCTGTATCCTGTCTATTTCATGGGTGGGAATACCGTCATCATCTCTGGCATGGACATGAACCATTGCAGCACCGGCATCAAAGCACCTGGCAGCCTCTGCAGCGAATTCATCGGGTGTATACGGAACTGCCGGGTTCTGGTTCTTCATGGTTGTTGCCCCTGCAAGGGCGGCACATATAATTACTTTATTACGGGTATTCGCCATCGATTCCCTTTCCTTATCTGGAATGTATCTGAAGATTCCTGCTGGAAACATCCTATGCAGACAGCTGCTGCATGTATCTTTTCCGGGAACCGGTTAAGCCTTGGCACCATCCATAAACACATGCAGTATGGCGCTTGTGGCCCGCTCCTGCCGTTTCTTGGTGAGCGGCTCTCGTCCAAGAACCATGACAGAGATAAAAGTCTCTATTGCACCGTAAAAAATATAGGTGAGGTGATGCGCTGAGATCTCTTTATTGAGAATTCCTCTTTCCTGCCCCTCCACCATGATATCCTCGCACAGGCTGAAAAATTTCAAGAATCTCGCAAGTCCTTCTTCGGTATGATAGACCGAGCTTCTGCAGACTTCACTGACAAATATTGAAATGAGATTGGGCTTGTTCACATAGGTGTCGAGAAAGAACTGGATAATATTGACAAGCTTCTCCCGAAACCGCGAATTTGAGGCCTTCTCTGTCTCCATCATGCCGTAGAGATCGTTCCACCACGACTCTACAATAAGGTCGAAGAGAACCTCCTTGCTTCCGAAATAGTGATAGACAAGACCATAGGAAACACCTGCCCTTCGGGCGATATCCGCCATCCTGGCATTAGCATAGCCTTTCTCACGGAATACCTCCAATGCGGCATCTATGATCATCTCCTGCTTATCGTTTCTTGCCATAAACTTCCCTTAAACATCATTTTATATTACAAATTATTTTGCCTGCTTAACTGCATATAGTCAAGGATTTAATGGTTCATGAAAGATTCATTATGTGTTATCCTTACACAACCAAAAACATGAGAGGCAGCACAGATGAACACACAATTCAGGGACGTTACCGAGTATTGCCTGATACGGATAGACAAAGACGGCCGCTGGTACTATGAAGACAGGGAAATTATCAATGAAAATGTTTTTCTGGCTTTCTGCAATGCACTTGAGAAGGATCCTGAAGGAAAATACCGGATCGTGATCGAATCCGAGTTATGTTATGTCCATGTTGAAGACACCCCTTTTGTCGTTTCATCCATCCGAGGAGACAAGGAAAATGGTCTCTATGTGCTTCTCAACACCTCTGCACTTCATAAACTTGACCCCTCGACCCTGAGCATCGGTCAGAAGAATGTGCTATACTGCATGCTGCCTGACGGAATGAAGGTCAGGTTTACACGGGCAGCCTATTATATGCTTGCCCTCATGATGGAAGAGGATGAACAGGGCAGCATCACCCTTACTGTAGGCGAGACTGTATATCCGATCTGTACGGACACTAATTGCTCATAGCTTCCAATATTGCTTTGCCAAAGACTGATCATAAAAAAACCAGGCTTCTCCAGGTTGTGTATCTTATTTTAATCTGTCTTTCACACAATACCGATAAGTATGATGCTCCCCCTCATGAGCATAAAAAAATCTGGAGGTACTACTATGAAGCTTTGCAACATATCTATTTGGGTTCTACTCTGCGTCACGATGTGTTTTTCGAATGTTTTTGCGGATGAAAACGCAAAAAAGCAGGAACTCATTGATGCAGTGGAGTATGGGGTACAGCTGATCGAGAGCAAGGGACAGGCAGCCTTTGACGAACTCTCGGCATTCCGGTTCGACAATGGGACCGGCTATCTCTACATCACCAATTATGATGCTGTCGTAATCATGCATCCGGTTGCCCCCGAACTCCTCAATAAGGATTGTACAGGAATAAGGGGTGCAAAAGGAAAGTACTTCGGCGCCGAGATGAAATCCAAGGCCCAAAGTGCCGGCATGGGATGGACCCATTACTGGTGGCCGAACCGGGATAAAAACGGCGAGCCTGACATTAAGTGTGCTTACTTCAAGGTTGCGAATATGGACGGACAAAAGGTCATTATCTATGCAGCGTCATTCGGGATCTCCGAGAAGGGCTGCGAGTAAACACACTGATTAAAAACAGAAATAAAAGGCGGGATATCGGGCCAAACCTGATATCCCGCCTTTTTATTATTTTAAACGCAAATTGCCCGATTAACTCCCAAGCGATTCGATCTGGCCGGTGAGCCACTGCAGTTGTGACTGCATCGATGTAAGCATTGTCTCCATCATAATAAACTTCCTCATCAAGTTCTGTTCATATCTGTCCAG
>JAFGTK010000023.1 GCA_016934135.1 Deltaproteobacteria bacterium
ATCCAGAAGACCCTGGATGAGATGTTTGCAGACGGAACCATGAAGCAGATCTCCATCAAATGGTTCGGAGACGACATCACCACATGGAAATAGTGATTTGCCGGCTCAGCGCAGTGATAACTGCGCTGAGCCTTTCTATAATATTCCTTATCTCACCTGCTTCCATCCTTGCGCAGCCGGACAAGTATGAGGTCCTCGCCCAGGCAACGAGACTCGTCAACAGCGGAGACCTTGAAGGCGCCCTTGTATTGTACAGGCAAATTCCCGCTCCGCAAGAGAACGAGGAGGGTGGGGTGTTTGTCCGCTCCCGCATGGAGGCGGCAAAGATCTATTTCAGCATGAAGCGCTATGATGACAGCGAGCAGATGTGCATGGAGATCCTTCGGATTTATCCGGACAATCTCGAGGCGAAAAACCTCATCAAGCAGGTAGCCACAGCTCAAACCCCAAAGTGGCTGGGGTTTCTCAAAGACATGCAGACCTATCTTCCCACATTGCTCAGGGCAACAGTAATGACCCTTATCCTGGTTATTATCACCATGATTGTCTCGCCCATTGCCGGGCTGTTTATTGCATTGGGAAGGATAAGCCGAGTCAGATTCGTCTCCTCGATATTCTGGTGCTATATATGGGTCTTCAGGGGAACGCCCTTGCTGCTTCAGCTGTTTTTTATCTACTACGGCCTGCCGCCTCTCGGTATCACCCTGGATCCATTTACTGCTGCCGTGCTCGGGCTCGGGCTTAATTATTCGGCATACCTTGCAGAGATCATCCGCGGCGCAATCGAGAGTATCGACCCAGGCCAGATGGAGGCTGCCAAGTCCATCGGAATGACCTATTGGCAGGCCATGAGAAGGATCATTGTTCCGCAGACTTACAAGAGGCTCATGCCTCCCGTAGGCAACGAATTTATTGCCCTGATCAAGGATACCGCTCTGGTATCCACTATCGCCATGGTGGAACTCATGAGGGCAGCAGACCAGATCTTCAATGCGACATTCAATATCTTTATACTGATACAGGCAGCCATTATATATCTTATACTGACAAGTATATTTACCGTATCATTTAAAAAGCTTGAAGACCGGCTGGGGGTATATGAGAACAGATGATTGAACTGGTGGATGTCGTTAAACGCTTCGGGGATTTCGTCGCCGTGGATCATGTAAGCCTGAACATTGAAAAGGGTGAGAAGATCGTCATCATCGGGCCGTCCGGTTCCGGAAAAACCACCCTGCTCAAGATGATCAACTTTCTACAGAAGATGGACTCGGGGAGAATCATGATGGAAGGTGAAGAGGTCGGGTACCGCAGAGACAAGAAAGGCCGGCTTATCCTGGAGAAACCCGAGATCATCTGCAGGCTTCGCTCAGAGATCGGCATGGTGTTTCAGCATTTCTATCTCTTTCCTCATATGACCGCCTTGGACAATGTCATGGAAGGGCCTGTCACGGTCAAGAAGCAATCAATAAAAGAGGCCAGGGAGATAGCGCTGGACCTGCTCGGCAAGGTCGGGCTCCTTGATAAAAAGGACGTATATCCGGCATTCCTCTCAGGCGGCCAGAAACAGCGGGTTGCCATTGCCAGGGCGCTTGCAATGAAGCCCATGCTTATGCTCTTTGACGAGCCCACATCAGCGCTTGACCCGGAGCTTGTAGGGGAGGTGTTCAACACGATCAAGGCCCTTGCCGAAGAAGGCATGACCATGCTGATCGTCACCCACCAGATGGGTTTTGCACGTGAGATGGCAGACCGTGTTATCTTTATGGACGAAGGCAGATTCATCTTCGAAGGGCACTCTCAGGATGTTTTTTCCGACCGAATGGACAACCCCAGGGTAAAGGCGTTTCTCGACAAGGTGCTCTAGGCATGGATACAGGTGCGGTCCGCATCGATGCCCCTCATCAGATAATTGCCATAGGAGATTCTCTTACTGCAGGTTCCAAGCCGGGGATTACAGAATATGCACCTTTTGCAGAACCTGTCTCCTGGAAACTCCTTACCACATCATACCCTTATATTCTGGGAGAGCTGCTTTCGGGAAATGTGTCAGACGATCTGATCCTTAACCTTGGAAGATCGGGAAGTACCACAAGAGACTGGCTTCCAGGGAGGAAATGGGCTAAGATGGATATGAAGGATTTTCCCCTGAACGGCGCCCCTCTGGATGAGATACTTCAGTTGCCCCAAAAAGTGAAGCTTGCTATTATGATGCTCGGCACAAATGATGTATGCCAATCCATGGTTCCTGATGCGATATCACGAATGATGGGCAGTCTTGTCGGCTATGAAGACGAAGAGTTCATTGCCTTGCGGGAGAATATCATAGTAACCCTCATAAACCTGTCTGAAATGGGGATCATAACCTACCTGGCAAAGATCCCTCCAATTTTGTACCGCGGAGGCCTGGCGTTTGCCCAGATGGACCGGCTTCTGTTCTTTACAAGAAGAGTGCAGGAACGGTTCGATCGATATGTTCGGATGGTAAATGCCCGTATTGATGAAATATGTACTTCATACCCTTTTCTCGTAAGAACAGGGCCTGATTTTTATGCCCTATTTAAAAACCGAAAAGATATCTGGATGAAAGACCGGCTCCATTTCAATGATACCGGATACCGGCTTATGGCCGAGGCATGGGCATCCCTGCTCACCTCCGATGGGATCATTGTAAAGGCCTGAAACATATATTATCATGTATGAACAGATGAGCATGCATATATTTCAACTACCATCCGAACCATTTGCCTGTGTACCAGGACCAGTTTCACGGA
Organism: Deltaproteobacteria bacterium; assembly: GCA_016934135.1. GTDB lineage: Bacteria > Desulfobacterota > Desulfomonilia > UBA1062 > UBA1062 > DSAD01. Next base: position 2,775 of record JAFGTK010000023.1, read on the forward strand.
TGTCTTTTGAGCAGTATATACGGGCAGTTATGCTCGGTTCACATTACTGACATTATCTTGGTCAGCCGGGTAAGGATAATCGGATGCAGGAGCATCCCCTGGATCTTGAGTTCACCGGACAGCAATTGTTTGATCACTGTCATGCCTGCCTCGTCAAAATAATAAGGCAGGCCGAATTTTATATTGATGGAATTCAGACCTATGACCTTTTCCGAGTCTGTCCGGATGATAATATCCGGTTTGCCCACGATGCCCTGTTCTATCCTCACCCTTCCTCCTGAGAAGATGAGTGTTACTGTCGCCTCTATATCTGTAAGGTCAATGGCAACGACCCCGAAGATACGGTTGAACGTCATCATCTTGCCGGGTTTCTGCTCCAGGTTTGATTCAAGAAGTTCTGCCAGGATATAGGAAAAAGGGACTTCCTCTGCATTGTTGACAACTATACCTTCAGCCATGGTTATTCCTCCAGTTGTTCATGTATACTAATGATAATTATTATGAAGAGAAGGCTGTTGCCTCACCTTCATATAACATCAGAGTACCTTGTTAAAGATGTTCACTACCTCTGATGCCTCAAAGACCATCCTCGGATTGTTCACGATGGAGCCGTCGGAAAGGCTCATGTCTGCCGCCTTTTCAATATTCGCTTGCGTCACGCCATACTCCGACAGTTTCTGCGGATGGCCGATCCTTTTGGTGAATGCTCTCATTGCGCTGATCGAGGCCTTTGCCGCTTCCATATCATCCATCCCTTTTTCCCGGACACCGAAGGCCTCGGCTACCATGGCATATGCATCAGCAGCATCTTCAAGGTTAAACTCCATACAGTCAGCCAGAAGGATACCGTTTGCTATGCCGTGCGGGACATGGGCAACAGCGCCTATGGAGTGGGCCATTGCATGGACGATCCCCACCATGGCATTACCAAAGGCCCAGCCGGCCATGGTTGCAGCAATCTGAACCTGGCCTCTTGCAACAAGATCCGACCCATTCTCAGTGCACACCGGCAGGTATTTTGCCAGAAGCCTTATTGCATGTATTGCCAGTGCATCGGTAATGGGTTCGTGCGGAATGGAGTGGAGTGCTTCCACTGCGTGAGTCAATGCATCCATACCAGTGCTTGCTGTCAGGATTTTTGGCAGCTTTTCCGTCATCTTCGGATCAAGGATTGCCATTCGAGGAACATTATAATTCTCTACAAGCAGTCGTTTCTGTCCCATCTCCTTGTCCATGATTACAGCTGCATTGGTCACCTCGCTGCCGGTGCCTGCAGTTGTCGGTATTACAATATGCGGGATCTGAGGGCGGGTTAACAGCTGTATACCGTTAAAGTCTCTCAGGTTTCCGCCTTCGGTGAGCAGGATGCACATACCCTTGGCCGTATCGAT
>JAFGTK010000210.1 GCA_016934135.1 Deltaproteobacteria bacterium
TACAGAAATGTGGTCCTGGTGGTGCTTATATCCTGCTTCAGGACTGGGCTTCAAACGATCTGGCAACGTGGAAAAAATAAGGACTGTTACGGCAAGAAAATATCTTTACATATAATAGCCGGAGATCTCTGAAAAAGAGATCTCCGCAACCATCACATGATACAAGGAGTGCTGGGAAATGGCTCATTTTAAGGTGCATGATCTGAGTATCAGCTTCGGCGGGCTGAAGGCTGTCAACTCCGTGAGTTTCGAGGTTAATCACAACGAGATATTCTCCATTATCGGCCCGAACGGCTCGGGAAAGACGACCATCTTCAACATGATCAGCGGTATTTATAAGCCTGACTCCGGCGATATCCTTCTCGAAGATGAGAGCATGGTCGGCCGCTCGCCCGACAGGATAGCCAGGAAAGGCATAGCCCGGACCTTTCAGAATATCGAGCTGTTTGCCAATGCAACAGTGATGGACAACCTCATGCTCGGAAGGCACATCCACATGAAGACAGGGATCCTGGGCGGGGCCTTCATGTGGGGCAAGCATTCCGCATGTGCAAAAGAAGAGGTGAAAAACCGGGAAATCATCGAGCACATCGTTGATTTTCTCGAACTCCAGTCTGTGCGCGACCATTTCGTCTCCAACCTGCCATACGGCAAACGAAAACTGGTTGAACTCGGCAGGGCCCTGGCGCTGGAGCCCAAGGTCCTGCTCCTCGACGAGCCGTCCGCAGGCATGAATACCGAAGAGAAAGATGATTTGAGGATCTGGATCAAGGATATCCAGGAGGACTACAATGTAACTATCCTTCTTATCGAGCACGACATGAACATGGTGATGGGCATATCCGACAGGATCCTTGCAATCAGCCAGGGGATCAAGATCACGGAAGGTCCGCCTCAGGAGGTCCAGAAGCATCCTGAGGTGATCGCAGCCTATCTCGGGGAGGAAGACTGATGCTGGCGGTACGGAATGTCGAAACATGGTACGATCTGATCAGGGCCCTGCACGGCATCTCCTTCGAGATACGCGAGGGTTCAATCGTTGCACTGCTCGGTTCCAACGGTGCAGGGAAAACCACAACCTTGAAGACCATCATGCGCCTGCTGGATGATGATCAGCCGGAAAAGGGAACTATCGAGTTCCTGGGAAAGCAGATCCACAAAAAGGACACGGATGCAATCGTGCGCATGGGAATTAGCTATGTTCCCGAAGGCAGAGAGGTATTTCCAGAGCTGACGGTCATGGAAAATATCCAGATGGGTGCCTACACCCGAAGAGACAGACGAGATATAAAGACAGACATCGAGAAAATGTACGAGCATTTTCCCATCCTCAAGGAGCGGAAGAACCAGCAGGCAGGTCACTTGAGCGGCGGTGAGCAGCAGATGCTCGCTATTGCCCGTGCACTCATGACCAGGCCCAAACTGCTCATGCTTGACGAGCCCTCCCTTGGGCTGTCCCCTTTGCTGACAAAAGAAATCTTCACTATAATCAAAAATATAAACAGCGAAGGTGTGACCATTCTTCTTGTTGAGCAGAATGTAAATATGGCACTGAAATACTCTGATTTCGCCTATCTCATGGAGAACGGCAGAATCCTCAGAGCAGACAAGCCGGAAGTGCTCCGGGAGGATGAAGACGTGAAGGAATTTTATCTGGGGATCGCAACTGAGACCTCGGTAAAGGGTTACAAACGTTACAGGAGAAAGGTCAGGTTCAGGTAGAATTAACATAACCCGACATCAGGAGAGTAAAATGAATGAGGTAAAAACACTCCCTCAGGCATTACGGGACATAACTAAGCGTCAGCCGGGCAGGGTCGCAATGAGGATGAAGGAGTATGGAATCTGGCATGACATTACCTGGGAAAAGTATCTTGAACAGGTAAAGTATGTAGCGCTCGGGCTCCATGCCCTTGGTGTACGCAGAGGGGATCATGTAGCCATTGTCGGGGAAAACAAACCGGAATGGCTCTACAGCGCCATGGGGACCATGTCAGTGGGTGCAACATTTGTGGGTGTCTATACCACCAATCCTGCCGAGGAGTGCGAGTACGTGGTGGGACATTCCGAATCGGTTGTCTTTTTCTGCGAAGACGAAGAGCAGTTCGACAAGGCACTGGTGTTCAGGGAGCGCACGCCGTCACTGAAAAAGATAGTGGTATGGGACATGGAAGGTCTCAGACACTTTGACGACCCCATGCTCATGAGTTTTGACGATCTCCTTAAGCTTGGACAGCAGCAAGCCCTCGAAAATCCGAGTGCTTTCGACACGTTCATTGATGAGGGCCGCGGGAATGAGACCGCCTCGATCATCTATACCTCGGGCACTACAGGACCTCCCAAGGGTGCCATGATCGCCCATGAAAATTATCTGTGGATCGGAAAACAGACACTGAAGATCACAAAGATGGAAAAGGATGACGAGACCATATCCTTTCTGCCGCTGAACCATGTGTACGAGCAGATATTCGACCTCATGATGCATATGAAGGTCGGCCATATCGTAAACTTTACCGAGAACACCGATACCGTGATGAACGACCTCAAGGATGTATCCCCAACGCTCTTCCATGCAGTGCCGAGGATCTGGGAGAAATACTATTCCGGTATAGTACTGAAGATGGCGGATGCCACCTGGCTGAAACGGCAGGTCTACAATCTGGCGTTCAAGATCGGCACCCGGTACAATGATTACAAGCTGGCAAAGAAGCATATGCCTGTGCTGCTGAACATTGGTTATGGCCTTGCCTATTTCTGTGTGTTCTGGAAGCTCAAGGAGCGTCTCGGGTTCGACAAGGTGCGGCTGGGGTTCTCCGGGGCAGCACCAATATCGCATGAGATTCTCAAGTTTTTCCAGAGCATCGGCATCCCTATCAGGGAGGGTTACGGCCTGACAGAAACCACGGGCATCACCCACATCTCCGATGCGCAGAATTTCAAACTGGGCACTGTGGGAAGAAGCCTCCCGGATTCGAAGGTTAAGATCGCAGAGGATGGAGAGATCCTTATCCAGCACGGCGGCATCTTCCAGGGTTATTTCAAGGACGAGGAGCATACGAAAGAGGCCATTGTTGACGGCTGGTTCCACACCGGCGATGTTGGAGAGGTCGACGATGAAGGCTATCTCAAGATAACGGACAGGAAAAAAGACCTCATCGTCACGGCAGGAGGCAAAAACGTCGCCCCGCAGTATATTGAAAACCTACTTAAATTTTCGCCCTATATCAATGATGCCGTTGTGATAGGGGACAGGAGAAAATTCATCTCGGCAATCATCGTCATAGACGAGGAAAACGTGGTCAAATACGCCCAGGATCACAAGGTGCAGTACACGACCTTTGCAAGCCTGACCAGAACTGAAGAGGTGGAAAAGCTCATTGCCGAGGAGATAAACAAGGTAAACAAGCAGCTTGCACGAGTGGAGAATATCAGGAAGTTCAAGCTCCTGGACAAGAAGCTTTATACCGAAGACGGCGAGGTCACCCCGACCATGAAGGTAAAGAGAAAGTCGATCTATGCCCAGTATGAAGACCTGATCGAGTCGATGTATAAGGAGTGAAGCGGGTATAAGGTGTAAGGTTCAAGGCTTAGGGGTAACCCTGTACCCCACCCCCCCGGCAGGCTCTAGGCGATGGGCGCTAGACGCCGGGAAAAGACAACGACAGAAGACAGGTTGCAGGGGAAGGAATTTCATATTTCGGATTGCGAATTTAAAAAAAACCAGGCGTTGTGCGTTCGACACTCGACACTGGTAAATCAAAACCGATTCATAACATCTTATGTTTCTCATTTTTGATGCTTGAGGCAAAATTATAATAATGAGAAAAAGCAGGGACCGTTCCCCGAACGGTTCGCCTCATAAAAACACGGCCGTTAGAAATCATTTTTTAAATATCTCATAGTTGGGAATGCGGCCTGATGAGGGCATCGGGCTCTATAACACTTGTGCTTGCTCTTTTTAGATTCCACGCGCCCTTCTACCATTGTGGTTACCCCACATTTTGGTAAATAATCCTGTGGGAGCGGCTTCAGCCGCGATAATATTTTCGTGCATTTTTCTATAAAATCTCGGCTGAAGACGCTCCCACAGGGCATAACCTTTTTAAATGAAAAATTGGATTTATAAGCCCGGATCGTGGTGCAGGGATACAAAGCTCCCCACGGGGACACCGACCTCTCTTGATATTACCGGACACTTTGTCATGAACAGAAAGAATATATCCCGGTCCGACTGGTTGAGTGTCTCGAAGTTGCCCTGGCCTTTTGAAACAACGACATCAGCTGATTCAAAAATGTCCTTGAACTCCTGGGAGCACAGCGGAAGCAACGTCCCTGGAGCCGTGCATCCGCTTGATATAACCCTGCAGACATTTATAAGCCCGGCGTCCTCTGCATCATCCAGGGTTGCATCGTTGATGATCGGTGCATGACGAACCGCACATACAACACGCCCGGCACCAATCTGTTCGATGAACAGCCGGTCAAAAACGATCTCACCCGCATTATCGGCCAGATAAAGCACCAGACGGGCATCAGTGAGCCTCTGCCTGAGTTCATGAATCCGGTCTATGGCAAACCGGTCTTTCAGGGCAGTCTCTATGGTTGCCCTGATCTGTATACTGTCCTTGGTACCAATACCGAAATCTATGATGTTGCCTGCAACCGCAATACGCAACGCTGTCTCGAACGGATCTTCAGAGTCGGCAACGAGACGCTCAAGTTCCGGATAGAGGGTCAGAGCCTTTTCGTTATAGTAGCGCTTGATCTCTTCATAGGGGTCGGTTATGCCGGTCAGGCCCTTTATCATGGAGTACATCTCGGCTGCCATGACAGGCGGAGGTTTCGAGTAATCCATGCTTGAGATCCGCACGAGCACATCCCTGATAAAGGGATCCTGACTATCCTTCGGAATATGCAACTTCGATATCTCCACAGCCTGCTTCACCAGGCAGGCGATACATTCTATATAGGTCTTCATGTAGCTTGCAGGTTAGTTGCTCTTAAGGCTTACGTCAACTCTCTTCTTCAATGCCGCGGTCTTGTTGCCACAGGAAGGATCATGACAGAAAAGGCCTTATCCCGCAACCGGATGTAATATGTCGTTGACACGCCAGTTATGGTCGTTTATTGTCTTATGATATTACAATAGGCCGCTAGAGGAACCATAGGTTTACTTCAATGGTCTGACTTAATTGACCGATTATCCGCGAGCGGGCGCATATATTATTCGGAGGTACACCATGAAAGATGTCTTCATTGTCAGTGCCGTCAGAACAGCCGTTGGGAGGCAGAAAGGATATTTCCGCGAGTATCTTGCCCCGGAACTCCTTGCAAAAGCGCTCGATGCATCTGTCGACCGCATCGATCTCGATGTTAATGCTGTTGACGACGTAATTACCGGCTGTGTCTACCAGATCGGAGAACAGGGCTTCTGCCTGGCCCGCATGGGTGTTCTTGCATCAAAGCTTCCCGATACACTGGGCGGGGTAACGGTTAACCGCCAGTGCGGAAGCAGCCTGTCTGCAATACATATAGCTGCAGCCATGATCTCTTCCGGTACCCATGATGTTATGATAGCGAGCGGGTGCGAAATCATGTCCAAGTACAACATTGCCTCTGACATGAACTGCACGCTTGCCAATGGCCTCAATGCAGGCCATCCCTTTGGAAACTTCTATCTGGAAAAGTACGGCATCCCGAGCCAGATAACCGCGGCACAGGCTATTGCGAACCAGTGGGGCATCACTAAGGAAGAATGCCAGAACTTCGCTGTTGCCAGCCACCAGAAGGCTCACAGGGCAACCATTGAGGGCCGTTTCAGAAACGAGATCGTGCCTGTACCGGGTCTGGACAAACTCGGCAACCAGATCGACTGCATCGATGACGAAACTATAAGACCTGAAACAAGCCGTGAGGCACTGGAAGGCCTGAAGGTGCTTCCCGGCACTGACTGGATGACAGCCGGCCTTTCCAGCCCTGTTACCGACGGGGCATCAGCCATGGTTTTGATGAGCGGTGAAAAGGTTAAGGAACTGGGCCTATCTCCTCTGGTGCGGGTTGTGGCAGGTGCCGTGGTGGGTTCGGACCCGATACTCATGCTTACAGGGCCAATTACGGTTACACCGAAGGTCCTTGCCAGGGCAGGATTGTCCATGAAAGATATCGACATATTCGAGGTCAATGAGGCCTTTGCACCGATACCGCTTGCATGGGCAAAAGAACTCGATGCCGATATGGACAGGCTCAATGTCAATGGCGGGGCCATGGCCCTGGGTCATCCGGTGGGCAACAGCGGCTGCCGTCTCGGCGTTACCGCTGTTCATGAATTGCAGCGCCGAAAAGGCAAGTATGCCCTTGTGACATTGTGCACCGGCGGAGGGCAGGCCCCGGCGATAATCCTCGAACGGGCATAGGGCTGTCATACAGAACTCAGGTGGTATAAATCCACATTTTACGAAAGAGATGAAACGACCCAGTGGGAGCGGCTTCAGCCGCGATTACCCCTCAACCGTGTGAAATAGAATCGCGGCTGAAGCCGCTCCCACAGAACAAGGCAATATACGAGCATTGTTCACCACAAATATAATCAACTGCAAAATGTGGAGTAAAAAGCTCTGGAACTTTCCGGTTCCTTACCATATAATGGCTTGAATAAATTGCGATTCGGCCTGTCCATACAGGTTTGTCGTGAAATTATTAATACCTTGGCAGTATATTTTATGGAGGGAATCATGGATAGACCGCGGCCGAAAGATGAATGGCTGGGCCGGAGGGTTAAAACCATTCATACTCTTGACCGGGAAGGTGTAGTTGTCGGCTACAATGAACATTGTGTCATCATTGATTATGATGATTTAACCCCGCCGGAGCATGAGCCTTATCAGAACCTCATACTTGTCGAAAATGATGACGCTGCCGTATGACCCTGTTTTAACCCATATTCTGCTTCAGAGAAGAGCGTTCACTGCACTGAGCAGTTCTTTTGATGATATAGGTTTTTTCAACTCACACAAGGTGTCGAGGTTCTTGATCACATTGAGATAGTATTCGGGTGCAATATGATCACCGCCTGATATTGCGATAACCTTCACATCCGGAGATGCCAGCCTCAGCTCCATGATGGTTTCCAGCCCGCCCATACCGGGCATCAGGATATCCGTAATGACCAGGTCTATGTTCTTTTCCTTGAAAAGCCGGACACCTTCATAACCATCGCCTGCATCTTCAACCTCGTATCCTGCACGTTCGAGAATCTGCCTGAATACATCCCTTATCTGTTTATCATCATCAATCACAAGAATTCGTGCCAAGACAACCCTCCTGTATATCCATATCAATGCCGGCATATGAATGGTTTGCGATCATACAAACCTTTCATATGCACCCAGCTGCCCCGGAATAATTACTTCCCCCTCACCTTTATCCTCTCCCCGAGGGGAGAGGACTGAGATGTGCCCGCTGCAAGCAGCTTATGTATCATCTGAATGATCCCCCTGTTTATTCGCCTTGAGAGTATTGTATATGGAGTTGCAAAACCTGGCACCGGGCATGACTTCCCCGGAATTGATTTTAAGATGACCGGCACAGCTCTTTCTGCTGAAAGCGTTATTTTCAGGCCTCATCGTTCCCCCGGATACTGACCGCATGCTCGCGAAACCTTTTAGCCATCTGATCGGAGTATGATTTCAAGATACTATATCCTGATAAAATGTACAATACTTTTAATCTCTTGGAAATGATTGCAATTGCATCCGGAGCAAACGGATCAAAAGAGGTCATTCCCCTGTCTGATCATCTCTGGCTGAAAAATCCTGGTTAAGATACGGACTGTATATGCACAGATCCCTTATCTTCCAGTACCTTACGAATCTTGCCGGACAAATCCTTCAGATCGAACGGCTTCTGAATGAAACCCCTGCATCCCTGATCAATGATATCTTTTGCCTGGCCGTCGATGCTGTATCCGCTCGAGAGAACAACGCACACATCAGGCACGATCTCTTTGAGCATCTGGTAGGTCTGTCCGCCGCCCATCTCCGGCATGATCATGTCCATGATCACCATATCTATGGATGCATGATTTTCCCTGAAGATCTTTACAGCCTCGTGGCCGTTGCGTGCAATCATTACAGTATAGCCCAGCCTCTCAAGCATCTGCGATCCCACCTCAATGATCATTTCCTCATCATCCACCAGCAGGATGGTCTCGTTCCCGAAAAAGATATTTTCTACGGGTTTCTTTTCTTCGGCAACGGCCTTTTCTGAAGCAGGGATATGGATAATGAACGTTGATCCTTTGCCCTTGGCGCTCTCCACTTCAATGACGCCGCCGTGATTTCTTACAATACCGTATACGGAAGCTAGCCCCAGACCGGTACCCCTGCCCATCTTCTTTGTGGTGAAAAACGGCTCGAATATCCGCTGCTTTGTAGTTTCATCCATACCCACGCCGTTATCGGTGATGGAGATGCATACATACCGGCCTGCCTTTATCTGGCGAGACTCGACAAATACCTTGTCTAAAACCTCATTGCTCAGCACAACAACCAGTTCCCCTCCGCCCGGCATAGCCTGCCATGCGTTTACATATAGATTCAGGAGGACCTGCTCTATCTGCCCCTGATCCACTTCCACACTCCAGAGTTCGGGTTGTATTTCTATACGAAAACGGATCTCCTTCCTGGTACGCTCGAACATTACAGAGCTTTTCTGAATCAGATCACCAAGATCGGTGGGCTTTACTTCATATTTGCCGCCTCTGGCAAAACCGAGAAGCTGCCGGGTAAGCTCTGACCCTCTCCTGACATACTGTTCAACGTTCTTGATCCGCTCGAAATGCGGATGGTTAGAATCTATATCCATAAGCATCAATGATGCATTGCCCTGAATCCCCATTAGGAGATTGTTGAAATCATGGGCAATACCTCCTGCAAGGGTACCTACAGCCTTCATCCTCTCTGCCTGCAGAAGCTGGCCCTCCAGTTTACGTTTTTCCTCCTCTGCGATCTTCCGGTCGGATATGTCACGGGTAACAGCCATCAGGCCCACAGGAACACCCTCTTCACTGAGCAGATGATTCATCGTCACCTCTGTCCATACCTTCGACCCATCCTTCCGGATATGCTGCAGTTCGAGTGTGATATACTGGAACGGATCATCGTTCTCTCTGGTATCCTTGTACCCGAAATCCTTTTTGAACGTGGACAGGGCAAGCCTGAACGATTCCGGGGCGAGAAGATTCTTCAAAAGCAGTGATCTTGCCTCCTGGTATGTGTATCCGAGCAGGGATTCAACAGACGGACTTATGTATGTGATATTAAGGTCATAATCCATGGTCCATATCACTTCCCGAACATTCTCGGCAAGCATCCGGTACCGCCGCTCGCTTTCACGCAGGGCATCTTCTCCATGTTTACGTTCGGTCACATCCCGGACAATCCCTCTGAATCCTATGATGTTGCCGGCTGAATCCCTGCGCAAAGACACTGAGGTCTCTACAATGATCTTCTCCCCGTTCTTTCTTACCAGAACCCAGTCGCATTCCTTTGCAGGCTCTCCGGTAAGAAAAACACGGTGAAAGACCTCAAAGACCTTGTCCGAATTGGACTTATCCATGATATTCTTGAAATTCTTTCCTAATAATTCTTCGTAATCATACCCGATAGTCTTTATCCCTGCAGGATTGAAAAAGGTCAGATTACCTGCAAGATCGACCTCGTAGTATGAGTCTTCCATGTCTTCAAGGATGCTTCTGTATGTTTCCTCGCTCTGCCGCAGCGCAACCTCGGCCTGTTTGCGTTCTGTGATATCAAGACATGATGCAACGCTCTGGCGCGTCCCCGGGATCATCCTTACATTCAGGACAATATCCCTGATCTCGCCCTGCCGGTTTATAAATCTGAACTCGTACTCTCTCGGCACCGATGCCGGATCGACCCTTCTTTGTGCATGATATTTTTTCATGAGTTCCAGGTCTTGTTTTACAATGAATTCAGTCCAGCTCTTCTTCCATTCAATCTCTTCCCGGTAATATCCGGAAAGGGCCTCGAAATGGGTGTTTGCAAGAGAGATCGTTGTATCTTCCTCGGTAATTATCGTTGCAGTGCCGGTATTTTCGAAGATTGCCCGGTACCGCTCCTCGCTCTGGCGCAGTTCGTTTTCAGCCCATCTGCGGTCGGTGATATCCTCTCCGACTGCCTGTATCTCGACAACATCACCATTATCATCAAATATGGCCTGCTCGGTCCAGCGCTGCCAGCGCCTGCCCATCGGGGTCAGCACGGTCAGTTCATGGGTCTTTTCAGGGTTGTTTTTATTGAGTGAACGATACTGTTTCCTTATCAGTTCATGCTCTTCACTTGGGACAAGGTTCAAAAAGCTATGTCCGATGAGCTCATCCCGGGATTTTCCGAAACACTCGCAATATGTATTGTTTACCAGGGTAAGGATCCCGTCTTCAGGGAGGTA
>JAFGTK010000211.1 GCA_016934135.1 Deltaproteobacteria bacterium
AGAGGAGGACAGGGCGGCGGCAAGTCAGGACCAAAGGGCGGCCGTAGATTCTGATCATCTGCATTCAATATATAACCGTGATCATATTTCAGGTATAATTATATACCAAATAAATCAGCAGTTTGCCGAATAGATCACAACATTACTATTGCCAAGTTGGCCCCGGCGATTGAAGATAGTATTGTTCAGGGCTATATCGAATGAGGAAATATATTGAATTCATTGCCGTTTTCATTATGTTTGGGTAAATCAGCTGTTGTTTTACCTGATAAATATATGCTAGTTATTTTTTGTTAATATAATACTGAAAGGGAGAATGTTATGGGCAGACTATTCGGCACAGACGGTATAAGAGGGGTTGCGAACGTGCATCCCATGACCTCGGAGATGGCTCTGAAGGTAGGAAGGGCCATTGCTTATATTTCCAGGAAAAAAGGGCATACCCCAAGGATAGTGATAGGCAAGGATACGAGGTTGTCCGGCTATATGCTGGAAAATGCTCTGGTTTCCGGCATCTGTTCCATGGGTGCGGATGCCCTGCTTGTAGGCCCTATGACAACGCCCGGTGTGGCCTTTCTTACTGTAAGCATGAGGGCTGATGCAGGCATCGTCATTTCCGCCTCGCATAACCCTTTTCAGGACAACGGCATAAAAATCTTTTCCCGCGACGGGTTCAAGCTGCCTGATGCCAAAGAGGATGAGCTCGAAGCGTTGATACAGTCGGATGATCTTCCGTCTCTGCATGCCGATCCCAGTGATATGGGCAAGGCATACCGGATAGACGATGCCAGAGGCCGCTATATCGTATTCCTGAAAAGCTCGTTCCCCAATGAATACAGTATGGAGGGCATGAAGATCGTACTGGACTGTTCGAACGGCGCTACCTACAAGGTTGCTCCAGAGGCCTTTTTTGAACTCGGCGCCGATGTAATCCCTCTGTTCAATGACCCTGACGGCAAGAACATCAACAAGGACTGCGGTTCTCAGCATCCTGAAACACTGGCCCATGAGGTGGTCAAGAACCGGGCAAATGTCGGTTTTGCGTTTGACGGAGACGGCGACCGGCTGATTGCCGTAGACGAGAACGGCAATGTACTGACCGGAGACCAGGCAATGGCGATCTGTGCCTCAGTCATGAAAAAGAAGGGAACCCTGAAAAAGAATCTTGTGGTCAGCACAGTGATGAGCAATATCGGGCTTGGCCTTGCATTGAAGGACATCGGAGCAAAGACCCTGGCAACCAAGGTGGGGGACCGCTATGTGCTCGAAGAGATGGTGGAGAAAGGGGCATCGATCGGCGGGGAGGAATCCGGACACATCATCTTCCTCGACCACCACACAACAGGAGACGGTATCATTGCCGCCCTGCAGCTGGTCAATGCCATGAAATATGAAAACAAGCCGCTGTCCGAACTGGCAAAGATCATGAAGGTCTTTCCCCAGAGGCTTATCAACATCGATGTCAAATCAAAGCCCGATGTCTATACCATCCCCGAGATCGCACAGGTGATCAAAGAAGTTGAAAAGGAACTGGGTGACAAAGGAAGGGTCCTGGTTCGGTATTCCGGCACACAGCAGATGTGCCGCGTCATGGTGGAAGGTCCGTCGGAAAAGGATACCGAGGTCTACTGCCGCAAGATAGCCGATATTATCACACAGAAGATCGGCTGATAAAGATACGGTCAAAACCCGGAGTATTGCCGGCAACAGCTTAAGGCTCGCAGGCCGATCCTGTCACCGGCAATATTTACCGGAAAAGATATTGTTCGCGAGGTAAACCATGGACCAGACCATTCCAGATATGGTTAAGAGGCTTATTGAAAAAGGTGTCGTAATACTACAGCCCGCAAGTATCGAGATCGGCGCAGAGGTGAATCCTGATCTGATAGCCGGGGGCGTAACCATATATCCCGGCTGCAGGATATTCGGGAAGAAGACCCTTGTCATGAAGGGGACAAAGCTCGGCGAAGAGGCCCCTGTAACCATACAGGACTGCCAGTTGGGCCCTGAGGTGGAACTCAAGGGTGGGTATTTCAAGAAGTCGGTTTTCCTTGCAAAATCAAATATGGCATACGGGGCCCACGTGCGGGATGCGTGCATCCTTGAAGAGGAGGCCGGCGGCGCTCATACCGTGGGGCTCAAACAGACCATACTTCTTCCTTTCGTCACATTAGGGAGTCTGATCAACTTCTGTGACTGCATGATGTCCGGAGGCACGAGCCGCAAAGACCACAGTGAAGTAGGCAGCTCTTATATCCATTTCAATTATACACCCAACCAGGACAAGGCAACCCCGTCTCTGATCGGTGATGTCCCCAGGGGGGTCATGCTCAATCAGAGGCCCATCTTCTTAGGCGGCCAGGGAGGCCTGGTCGGACCGGCAAAGATCGGTTTCGGTACAGTCATTGCCGCAGGTACTGTTTTCAGGGGGAGCCTTTATGAAGATTCAAAGATCGTGTACGGGCAGACTCCGTCCTCAAAGATTAGAGATTTCAAGCCCGGTATATACTGGGAGATAGACCGGCGCGTGAAAAACAACATTATTTATATTGCAAACCTTGTTGCACTGAAGGCCTGGTATACGCAGGTACGCTCCCTGTTCTTCGGGCCGGATGCACTGGAACAGGGTCTTCTGAAAGGCGCTGTCGAAAAACTCGACATGGCGCTTGATGAAAGGATAAAGAGGTTCAAGGCACTGGCTGAAAAGATGCCTGAATCGATCGCTCAGTATAGGGATGTCATGAAAGAAAAGGTGGCAAAGGAGCTTATCAACCGGAAACAGTGTCTGTTCGACAACTGGAAACAGGCAGAGTCGGTCTTTGATTCTCTGAGATCGTTTACCGGCGATGATGCTCTCCGGGATACCTTCCTGGCAAAACTCGACAAGACAAAGGCAGGCTATATCGAAACGATTCAGGGCCTTGACAAAGATGCACGCGTCACCGGCACTGCGTGGCTTCAGGGGATCGTTGATACGGTCAATACGAAGATCATGGAAAAGCTGCCCCTATTCGGATAAGAGCGCATTATAGCGTTTGCAAATACATACAGAACAATGTTCTCTATGTGTGGGAGCGGCTTAAGCCGCGATAATAATACACCCGGCTACAGTAGAATCGCGGCTGAAGCCGCTCCCACATCATTAATTACTCATCAAATTACAATATGGGTTTATCCCGAATTGTCATCAAAAAGGCCCCTGCTCACTGAGCCGGGGCCTTTTATTATGCCTTAACCCATAAGGCCGGTATCAGGGTATCTGTAGAACTTCAGATCCTCAACCTTAACAGCACATGACTGATCACTGATATCTTCGATCTCGATGCCTTTATCCTTTATCTGTGCAATATTTGCCAGGACATCTTTTGCAGCAGCCTTGTCGATGACATAGATCATATTGCCGCCATTTTTGGCATAGAGCTGAGAATACGATATGGGTACATCAGGGGTTGGATCGTTCAAAAGAGATTCAGCCACGGGTGAGGATTTTCTCGGTCCGTTTGCCAGCAGAAGCACGGTCCTGGCCTTGTAGACCTGTTCTGCACCCATGGACAGAGCATACCATGGACTGTCTTCTTTTGATAAGAAATGGCCGTCTTCAACAGCGTTTGCCACTGTATTGTCATCGAGCTTTACCATGAGCATCTTATTTCCCTCAAAGGGTATGCCTGATTCGTGGAAAGCCACATGGCCTCTGCCGCCGACACCGATAATATGAAGATCGATCCCGCCTGCGTTATCGATCTTCTCGACATATGCATCCACGGTCTCTTTTCTTACCCATCTGAGATAAACAGACCTTGCATCCTTTTTGATCACAATGGCCTTTCCCTTTTCCGTTCCCTGCTCCTCCCAGTCATCCGGGTTGTTCTTGAGTTCCGCGATGAGCTGTTCCTGCTCGATCAGAGTGCCCCAGGGGACATTTGTTTCAATGAACTTTTTCTGCAGCAGGCTGAAGAGCTCCTGTATCATAAAGTAGCTGTAGCTTTCAGGATGCAGCGCCCTCTGCTGTGCATTCTCCCCGGGCAGGCCGATGTACTCGTCCAGATTGAAACTCTTGACCTTGGACGAGTCAAAATCCCCTGCATTGGCTGATTTGGCGAGGTGTTTGTAAAGCCCGGTCGGGGAATTTCCCGTGGCAAGCCCAATTACAAAAGCACCTTTTTCCGACAGGGTCTTTTTTATATTCCCGACAGCAATGCTGTTGGCAACTTCACTCATGTGATCAAAATCCCTGCATACTATCACCTTGAACGCCATTTAAGACACCTCCTGTTTATTCTGAACAATATTGTTCTGTGCCTTTAAACATATCGTACCGGGCTTTACAATATCTTTTTTTATTTTTTCAATGAGTTACACCGTATGATAAGGCAATCCTTCCGTATGGGTCTGCATTATTTGAGATAATCAATGCCCGAAAACACTACATATTTGTAGATTTGATTACGGAACAGCTCTGGAATATTTTCCTATCTTATTTATAAAAGGATCCTCTTGTCGTCATTGCGGATCCTGCAGGATTCTGCTTACCTTAGACAATGCTGAACAGAAGCTTTTTCCCGAAGACCTGCTCAAAGGCATCCCTGTGATTCTGAACACCCCAGAATTCAAGCTGACAGTCATTCGGTGATTGTATCTCCAGGACCACGTTGCCGTTGTCGCAGCCCATGAAGCAGGCGCTTTCCACAAGCCCTGCATGGCTTCTGTCCAGACTTTCGGCTATGCGCAGGAAGATGGCGTGCACCCTTACAATATTCCGGCTTTTCTCATCGAGTGAGGCGAATTCCGGGATTTCATCAACAGGAACGGCCTTGCG
>JAFGTK010000212.1 GCA_016934135.1 Deltaproteobacteria bacterium
AAGTCTCAGGATTTTCCATATCGGAGAAATCTTTTGGGCAATGGGATTGTTGCGTTCTGAGATGATAAGCGGAATGCCGGTTCGAAAAAGAGCAATGATTGCTTCACAATTTGTCATGTACGTGAAGCTGATAACAACGTCTGGTTTGAGCTTGCGGATTATCCTGTGAGGTGTTGTAATTTTCTGTATTCGCTGTTTTATCGTGTAAATGATTCCGCGGGTTGGACCCGTGAGATTCAGCCCGATACGATTAATGCCTGGATTGAGAGGAAAGAAGTCGTTTTCCTTTGCATCATGGGTTATGAGGGTTATTGCATGACCCCTGGAGTGCCAGTAGTTTGCCATGCCCGACAGAATACGCTCGGCGCCTCCACCCTTTAATGTCCCTATTATAAAAACGATATTCATACGATCAGATGAGGAAAGAAGCTATACCTGCTCAGAGGTCATGGTGTTCGACCGGATAATCTGCTGCAGGCGATATGCAATATCTTCGGGTCTGCCATTGTTGTCAATGCTGCTGATATGAAAGCCCTTTGTGGTTGCAAGGTCAATGATGCTGTTGATACATCTTTCGTATGTATCCAGATATGATTGAATCTCTCCCGGGTTTTTTCCGGCCAGGCGTTCGGGCATGCCCTTGGAACGGGCAACGATTCTCTGACGGCATGTTTCTGGGGCGGCCCGAAGATACAGTACAATGTCGGGTCTGGGGATGAGGTCTAGGAATGAGGAAAGGAAAGTCATGCTCGGCAATGATCTTTTTCCAGGTGAGACAAAAAGGGATACGGATTTTTGCAGGAAACCCTCATCGAATAGTACCGGTATCTTTTCAGCTGTATGCTCTTGGATGAGGTGATATTGCGATGCGGTGAGAAAAAACCGCGACAAGACCAGTTCTCTTTCATGAGGTTCATCAGTGAGAAAGTGATCACTTGAAAGGATTGCGGCAACCGTCCTGGCATTGGTGGAGAGGAATGCATTCTGCGCAGTATATCTCAGGGATGACCGGGTAAAGACCAGGGGGGCATACTTCAAAGCCAGTTTCTCCGGCAGCACGTTTAGAAAACATTTGAAGAAGATGCCGTCCACCTTCAGCTTCAGGCAGGAAAGCAGGGCCTGGTCCATTGAGAGACAGGGTATCTTCCGGCGATAAAACGATTCCACAAGCAGGGTGTGGATGGTACTTTTCCCCGAACCGGGGATCCCTATGAATTCGACGTGAACCATTACAGTAATCTCCAGATTTCTCTTTTAAGGTCCTTGAGAACATCTTCGTAGGGGCGATTTACGTTGATGGGCATGATGCATTCCGAGGGTTTGAGTGCGTTGACAGCTTCGACCTTTTTGATATGCTGTTGTTCATCCAGGTTGTCTTTTCGCTTTCGCAGTGCAGGAAAATCTGCCTGCAGCGCAAAGATTCTGTCCGGCAGGCCGATCTGGTCATAGGTGCTTTTCTCCAGGTTCACGGCAAAGGGCATGTAGATTGCCTGCGATTGAAGTCGCGGTCCGTCCATGGGATGATCCATGGATTTAAACAGGGCCAGAGGGTATCTGTCGGTGATGACGATACTGCCACTGGATGCCAGTTTGCGGGATTTTTTGAAAAGAGCAAGTCGTCCCCTGGCAATGAATATCCATTGTCCGGCATCGGTATAGCGCATGATGTATCGCAGGTTTTTTTTCACCTGTTTCCCGGGAAGATATTTTTCCGCAATGCCGAGAACACGATTTACGGTTTGTACACAGGAGGTTACCATGCTCTCCGGGATTCCAAAATACACCGTGCGAACAGAGAGCTTCCATGAAAGCCAGGATTGGAGATCTCGTACAAGTGTGGATTTCCCGGAACCATCCGCCCCGACAAGGGCGATGATTCTGCCTGTTTCCGGCAGCACCTTCTTGTTTTTCAGTGCAGGCATGAGGGGTAGGGTCCTCAGTTTGATGAAGGCCTTTATTGCAGAATAATGAACCGGTGAAATTCTTTTAAACGGCCGAAGTCTTTCAAAGATGTGTTGTCTGAGATACAGGATGTCGTGAGAACTTATCGTGGATTGTGAAAGTTTTTCCAGATAGTCCATAAAGAGCTGTTCGGAAACGGGCAGGTTCAGTTCTCGAAGCACATTGCGGAATATCTCCGGAGAGGTTTTCTTGACAAGAAACACAAGTTCTTCCCATATCCCGGTGGTATAGGGGGGTCGTGCCGGGCGCAGATATTTTTTCAGCTGATTGAGTGCAATTTCGTATACTTCCGATTTCATGTGCACGCGGATGATTGCAAGCAGCAGTTCAACCTCGGGCTGTACAACAGGCATGGTATCAACGAAGACACGGGTTTTTAGGATGTATTCTTCTATTCGGAGATGGTGGCCTTTGAGGTGCTTTTCACCTAATACGAGGTTGTAGTGTACGTGGAGATGAATGAGTGCAGTGGTTGATCGGTCAAAACCGATATAATCTTCCACACCGGGGTAGCGTTTCCATTTAGGGGAGAGTATCCTCTTGAAGTCAAATTTGCCCAGGGCCTCATCAAAGGATTGTTTATCGTTTTGATGAATAAGCAGATCCAGGTCGGTTTTTCCATTCAGTCCTTCGGACAGGCGAATAGTGCTTTTCCAGTGACAGTAGCGCACTTGGTTCGTATTCAGGTAAGTGAAGAATTCTCTGCAGATATCCATCATGATCTTTTCAAAACAGGACAATGCCCGGTGATGTTTTTAAAAAAAGCAAACGGTCATATTACCCTAGTACTCTTTGTGCAGGCCCTTTTGCCATGCCCGGTATCTTTTCTCATAAGCGACCTTGCAGGAAAGATTCTCTACCGCATATGCATGGGCCTTTTCCCGGAAAGATGCCCGCTGCTCTGCAGAGAGGTCAAGCCATTGGCAGACAGCATAAAAGAGTTGGTCGGTATCTTCGCTGGGCACCCACATGCCGAGCTTTTCCCGAATGAGATCTTCATTGGTGTTTCTTGCACATATGACCGGGACGCCACATGCTATATATTGTCTGATCTTCTGGGAAGAATTTCCGATGAGATCGATCCTCTGCGTTGTGTCTAAAGCTACGCCCACGTCAAAGCAGTTCAAATATGGATTCAGTTCGGCATAATCCATGGTGCCGGTAAATCGAATGCGCTCCGATAGCCCGAACTCCCGGGCTTTCTTTTTCAGGGCATCCAGTTCTTCGTCTTCTCCGATGATAACGATTCCGGTATGGGGGTAACGCGCAAAAAGGCGAGGAGAAATTTCAACGAGTTGTCGTGCTCCCCGTTCGCTCGGTCTTCCTCCGCAGTAGCCAACGATCCTGTCAAATTCGTCCAGCCCGCAGGTTTTTTTGCATTCTTGCTTGGCCAATAGATGGAACCGTTGGGTATTTACTGCGTTGTCAACTACTTCTATGTTCTCAATGCCGAATTCGGATCTGTATAATTTCTCCAGTTGTGGTGTGCAGACGTCAATGGACAGTGAATTCTCGAGTATCTTATCGAACAGGGAGAGACGTACTCGGTCCGGAAAGGTCTTTTTTCTCCTGGTTGTGAGCCTGTCGTATTTTTGCATATTTCCGAGTGTTTTAATGCTGTATGGTTTCCCGAGGAGACTTAAAATCACAGGAATGAGGATCCCTGTCCTGCTCAGGCGAAGAATAAACAGATCGTAGTCATTTTTCAGGGTAAGTTTGATAATTAAAGCGAGTAGTCTGATATTCGCAAGGAGTTTATTCAGAGAAGAAAAGCCGGTTATGGGAAGGGATGCTTCAAAGAAATGGGCATCCGGCAAGGTTAAATCCAGCTTGAGTGTTGGAGTCAAGATGATACAGGAAGCGCAGTCACCTCGTATGGAAGATTCTTCTTTGAGTGTCATGAGAAATTCTCTTTCGTTGACCCCTGGACCATTGGGTAGAGAGATGTCGACATGGGAAATGTAGCAGATCTTCATCGGTATGAGCAACTCACAGGAGTTTCTGGTAGATGTTTAAAACTTTTTTCATCTCGGTTTCTGCATTGAGAGTTTGAGAAGCCCTGCTTGAACCTTCTTTCATTGATCGCCATTCATCAGGGGTTGTTCGGTTAAGAATATCAGCAATATCACGAGGGGAAAATGTTGGTCCGACTACCCCCATGTCCTTTGATCGTACCATGCTGGCCATGGATGGAGATGGGCCGATACAGATTGCCAGTCTTGCATTGATGAAATCGAAGAATTTATTGGGGAGTGCAACGAGTTGGTTGTAATTTGATGGCGGAAGGATATAAAATCCTATATCGAACTTTGATAGATACCCTACAATCTCCTCGGGAGGAAGTGGTTTATGAAAGGTTACACGGCCTGGTGCAATAACGTCGGCCAGTCTTTTCAGTTCCTTGAGATAATCATTTTCCAGCAGCATGAAGTGAAGGCTGTACCGTTGTTCACATAGAGCAATTGTCTCGATCATGATTTTCGGACTTCTTCTCTCACTAGCCACACCGTGGTGGATAAGTTTGATATCATGAGGATCAATCCTGTTCGGCGGGAGCTCTGTTCTCTCCGGTGCATTCAAGACTACAACAGGGTTCAGATGAAACTTTTTTTTGTACTTCTGGGCTATCAGGTCTGCCACCGTTGTGGATGCATCGACCTGCGGAGCATATTTTCTGATAATATAAGAGATCATCCGTGCATCAAACATTCGGAAATTTCTGTCTCCATATTGTTCAGGTGCATATTCGTGGAGATCGAGAACCAGCCGTCCATTATTCGATCGCGCTGCCTGGGCGGCTACCGGAAGCGCTTTCCAGTCATTGGCATGATATACTGCACAAGCGCTATTAATGGCATATTCAAGGGCTGTTGTGTGTGGTTTCCAGCGTTTAAATCTATAGGAGAGTTCATACGCTCGGGGAATAACAAATCCAAGAAACGGTGCGGCCTTGTAGAGGATGTTCTTCCCTTTGTTTTTGATACGCAGTGTGATCTTCAGATTGTCATAATCGCGGTTTCTCCATGCTTGGACCAGCCTAGGTGGGGAAGGGGAAGAATCTTTAGTGAGTTCTATCCACCTGATATTCGGATTGTCTGCATATGAAGGATGCGGCGGACCGTATCCGATTACGGTTAACGGATAATGCGGACTCAGGTATTGTATCTGCCTGAGAACACGGGCATCGCGAGCAATAGGAGAAAATGAGATGATGCAAATGGATTTCTTGTTGATCATATCAGTTCACCGGCAGGCATTATCGCCTCGTCCCGATTTTTTTTACCGGTATGCCGGCATATATCCCGTATTCCTCAAGCTTGCAATGTCTTGTAACTAGAGAACATGCACCGATGACACAGCCATCCGGAATGATCGAGCCTCTCAGAACTGTT
This sequence comes from Deltaproteobacteria bacterium, assembly GCA_016934135.1. Classification (GTDB taxonomy): domain Bacteria; phylum Desulfobacterota; class Desulfomonilia; order UBA1062; family UBA1062; genus DSAD01. Next base: position 5,355 of record JAFGTK010000212.1, read on the forward strand.
ACTCGAGCACCTATCCAGACGCCGGTTCCTATGGAGACTGAAGATTTAATGTGACCCTGTCCCCTCACGGGACCTGTCTCAGGGTATGTATGATCTCCGGTATTGATTACTATGTATGGACCTATAATGGTATCTTCTCCGATATGAATCGGGGCATCCGGGTAAGCAGTCAGATGACCGAAGGTATTGATTGTCGATCCCTTGCCGATGTGGATGTGTTCTTTGTTGAAATAGTAAATTCCACCATCGAGAATATACTTAGGTTTCTTTTTCTTTTTGAAGAAGCTCATACCCTTTCACCAGAGCCCATGCAGTAATTGCACGGACCCTAAAGTTTTTGTGCCATAATCCCCTGGTCCCCATCATGGCTTTCAGGGCGCTTTGTGAGAGACCATCATCCAATCCTAATGAGGAAATATACAACATCGGTATGCCCCATCCGATGCTTCCGGGCTGCAGGTATTCATTGTTGAGTTTCTGTAATTGGGGTAATGCCTTATCAATGATATCAGAGGTCATAATCTGAGTAGTAATCTGAACCTGTCTGAGGTGATATACCATCATTGCAAGATGGTAAGAATCTTCCATGCCGCATAGTTTTCCGGATGAGAATATCTCGTAGCGCCAATTTCCGTCGAGTTGTCTTGATCGCAGAAGATCGATCAATGATGCTGCTTTGTCTGTACGGCCCGTAAGGGCGTACAATAAAGCACAGGCACTCGTCACGTTCGGTACGATATAATCTATCTCATGCGTGCAGTAGCGTATCATACCATTTTGATAGGCACCTATCTCCTCAACGAGATGAACAAGTTCCTGAAATTTTGCATACTCACCTCTTAAATGGAGAAATTCCACACAGGGCCAGATGGTGTACACATACATGCTTGTGTTGGGTACAGTGATATCTGTTGCTTTTATTCTTTGCTCGGCATTCAACGTATAGTTTCTTTCGTTTATGGCATCTCTGCAGTAGGTTGCATCCAGTCCCAGCGCATATTGTGCATATCCTAAAAATGCAAATCCGTCGGCGCTGGCCGATTCAAAATATTCATGCGCGTATGGATAGGGAATATCAGAAACCATGTTTTTTAAATGCATATGGGAGAATCTCCCCGTATCTTTGAATAAAAGAACATGATTTTTGAGAACCTTATAATAATCGGTGATACGCATAAATTAATAGGTTGTTGTTTGTACGGATTCCTTTGCGTGAAAGATTTCTGATGTGTAGTTAGTGGCTTGTATGATTCCCGTTGTCTTCGCTATGGTGTTGCCGGTAACTATCCAGAACGGTTTGTGCATTGCCAATCATACGGGCATAACCTTTTTCAAGCCACAAGATCACATCACAGTTTTCCACAGTAGTCAATCGGTGGGCAATAATGATAAGGGTCATCTTTTGTTTCAGAGAATAGATTGTCTGCTGAACAGCGAGTTCATTTTTCTGGTCCAATGCACTGGTTGCCTCATCAAATACAATAAGTTGCGGTTCATGATAGAGTGCCCGGGCAATTGCTACCCGTTGACGTTGTCCTCCGGAAATACGCACCCCACGTTCACCAATGGGGGTATCGATTTCCTGGGGCAAGTCAGTGAGAAAATCCTTCATCGCCGCCATTTCGCAACATACCTTTACACGGTTCCTGTCGATATCGGTTGTATCGATACTGAAGGCCACGTTCTCGGCAAGGGTCCCGTCAAAAATGTATGGTGTCTGGGGTACATATCCGATACAGCTTAACCAATCCCTCCGTTTTGAGTCGTCAAGGGTAGTGCCGTCGATCAGGATCTGGCCCGCTGTAGGAGACAGGAGGCCGATCAGGATATCTACAAAGGTGCTTTTCCCGGCACCGGAAGTTCCGATTACCCCAAGGGTCTGTCCTTTTTTTATGGTGATGTCTATATTCTGTAAAGCGGGCATATGCGCGCCCTGATATGTAAAGGAGATATCGTTGAACATAACAGTATCAGTAAAAATCGGTTCTTTTTTCATGTCGGGTTTGATTGTATCTGCTTTTATTGTGTATCCCGAATCGATCTCGCTGAGATATTCAAACCCGGTATGAACAAAGGGAATCGTCCTTCTGATCTGGGTCATACCGTTGAGAATTCTGCTGATAGCCGGCATCACTCGCCATGCAGTCACGGCGAGCAGAGCAATAGTGCCGGTAATTTTGATGGTGGAGCTTTCCATGACAAAGAACATGATACAGATTGAGAAGGTAAGCATCGCCACGCCCACTGTCTCGAGAATCCAGCCGGGTACCTGGTTAAAGACGAGAAGAATAGAATCCAACTTTGCTACTCTCAGAACTATCTCCTTGAATCTTTTGGTAAATGATTCTTCTCGGCCATATACCTTGACATCTTTTATCCCATGGATGGCTTTAGTTACCTGACGGTTTAACAACCAGATCGAATGCCGGTCTTTTATTGCTGTTATATCGAGCAGATGTCTGATTTTGGTAAATATGATCAGGGCGCTACCGCCCAGCACCAGGATCACCAGAACAGAGATGAGGGGTTCCACAATGACAAGGGTGGTCAACATGATGATAACTATGAGTATATCGCTCAGTGTCTTCATAGACGCATTGAGAAGATTGCCGAAATGCTGCCGCCATGCAACCCCCTGGATCAGGTCTGCTGAATTGCGTGACAGGTGCCATTCATACGGAAGGTTCAGAAATCCGCTGAACAGCTGATCGCCTATGTAGCAGCTTATATTTGCAGAATATAATTTGGTTGTATAGGTGACGATACCATTAATAATATTTTTTATACCGATTAACGCTGTCACGGCAATACTCATGAACAGGATGAGCCCTTTCATGCTGGTCAACGATTGCAGATGAAGAATATTCTGAATGCGGCTTAAACGTTCTGATTTAAGGATGATCTCCGGATTGGCAATTGTTGAGGCATATACTGCAAGAAATCCCACGACGATGGTCTCAAGACAGGCAACTAGAATCATTCCGGCGAGAAGCACCCAGAATCGATACTGTCGCCTTTTGGGCAGACGACTCAGTATCTTGAGAAGGATACGGAGAAATCTTTTGTCTTCATGAGTATGGTTACCCATATCGTTAGTTGAATTCCAATTTAATTATCTCTGAAATATCATTATAATAACGTAGTGGAGAATATTTTTGCTGCACTATTCTCAAGCTTTCTTTGCCCATACGGATCAAGATGTCCTTTTTAGAAATTATTTTAATGATTTTATCCTTCAGATCTTCGAGGTTGTCAGTATGAAAGATAAAGCCATTTCTGTTTTCTTCCATGTATGACTTCGTTCCGTTTGTGTCGCTGCAGATTACGGGCAGTCCGTATGACATGGCTTCCAGGTGTGATACAGCTGCCGGTTCATTACGGCTCGGCAGTATGAACAGGTCATGGTTCAGATATTCTTCCCGGCATTGTCTGTAAGGGACATTGGGTTTTATTGTGACAATATCACCAAGTGTGTTGCGATGAATATAATTTTTTATCTCGCCGTAATATGGATTGCCTTCGTCCCTCAGGGCTCCCACGATATTGAGCCTGATAGGATAGGTGTTACGGAGATCATGTATGGCCTTCAGCAGCAGGATATGATTTTTTCGTTCCAGGGTTAATTTCCCAATGCATAGGATGTTTATCCGACCGTCTAGGAAATACTCTTTTTCCTTGGGTAAAGACAGCGGTTCAACAACAAAGGGCACATAATACTCGTGCGGAAGGTGGAATGAGTCATCGCTTGGTTCGCCGGGTACAGGGGTAATCCTTACACGGGATATGGTATTCAACAATTTTTTCCGA
>JAFGTK010000213.1 GCA_016934135.1 Deltaproteobacteria bacterium
CCTCGTCCTCTCCTTTGTTGCAGGAATAGGCGGAGGTGCTCTCTGGGCTCTCCTGGCAGGATATCTCAAGACAAAGGGAGGGGTCCACGAGATATTTGCAGGGCTCGGGCTGAACTTTGTTGCCCAGGGCATGACACTCTGGCTGATATTCGGACCATGGAGGCGCCCCGGAGTTGCCTCCATGAGCGGCACAGAGATCTTTCCAACAGACCTGTGGCTGCCGTACATCTCCTCTCTCAGGCTTTCTCCCATCGGTCTGGCGTGCGCACTCGGTGCCTTGATCCTGACTGCGGCGATGCTCCGCTACACCAAGGTGGGTCTCTACCTCAAGGCAATCGGAAACAATCCGAATTCGTCCTATCTCTTCGGGCTCAAGCCCGGCAGATACATGCTCATTGCCATGCTCTTCGCGGGCGGGTTTGCCGGCCTTGCGGGCAGCATGCAGGTGTCCGGCGTCTATCACCGCCTTATCCCGTCAATATCGAGCAATTACGGATACCTCTCTTTGCTGGTTGTCATGCTTGCCAACTACAATGTATGGATGGCCCCAATAATCGCGTTCTTTTTTGCCTGTCTCAACGTAGGGAGCATCCAGCTGCCCATGATGCTCCAGCTTGACTCCTCCTTGAGCGGTGTTATTCAGGGAACCCTTGTCCTGGCTACACTTGCCGTATATGCATGGCGCAGGCAAGCCAGGAAAAAGGGTAAGGCGAGGCGGCCATGAATGAGATCAACCTGACCATACTTTTTGCGAGCGTTATTGCGACAGCGGCACCCATTCTCCTTGCAACCCTGGGCGAGACCATTACCGAAAAGTCGGGGATCATCAATCTTTCCCTGGACGGTACCATTATGCTCAGCGCTATGAGTGCCTTTGTCATCGCCCTGAAAACAGACAATCTCCTTGCGGGGTTTGTCTTTGCTGCCGGTGTGGGCGGCCTCGTTGCAGCGACCGTTGCCTTTTTCAGTATCTACCTGAAACAGAACCAGGTTGCAGTGGGTTTTGTGCTCACGCTCATGACGCGGGATCTGGCATATTTCATCGGCAGCCCCTACTCGAGGATGGCCGGCCCGCAGGTCAGCCCCATGCCTGTGCCTGTGCTCAGTGATATCCCGTTTTTCGGCGATGTCCTTTTCCGGCATAACCTGCCGGTATATTTCAGCATGGTCATGATCGGCGTTGCCTGGTGGTACATGTATAAGACCCGTCTCGGGCTGCGTCTGAGATCTGTCGGAGAAAACCCCGAGGCATCGTATGCCAGGGGCATCAGCCCGAACCGCGTGCAGATGGCCTATGCGGTCTGCGGCGGTCTTCTTGTGGGGCTTGCAGGCGCTGCGTTCTCACTGTGTATCAAGCCCGGGTGGGGACAGCCCCAGGGGGCGGAAGGCTCCGGCTGGATAGCGCTGGCGCTGGTCATTTTCGGAGGCTGGAACCCGGTCAAGGCGGCCCTTGGTGCGTATCTGTTTGCCTTTCTTCAGGTCATGAGCATCTATTTCCAGGGCTGGCTTCCCTCCATCCCGGCCCAGGTGTTCCAGGTGGCGCCGTTCCCGCTCATGATCTTTATCCTGGTCATTGTGTTCTTTGCCCAGAAGGAGTCCTTTGTCCGGTGGGCAGAAGATAAGCCCGTGATCAGGGCGATCATCCATGCATTGTCCGCTGCCGCCCCGAGCGCCCTGGGGAGGCGGTACAGCAAGGAGTGAAGACAGCGGTCGCTTTTCCCCATAGTATGGATCAGGTATGAGACGGTATAGTACAAGAAAAGTCGTTGATCCTGTTGTGCAATTTCTCAGACAGGGTATCACCCCGGAAAAGATCTCCCTGAGTATCGCCTGGGGAGTCGTGATCGGCATTTTCCCGGTCGTGGGTACTACAACGCTGCTCTGCACGGTCGTCGCACTAGGCCTGAGACTGAATCTGCCTGTAATACAGCTGGCGAACTGGCTGGTGTATCCGCTGCAGCTCATCCTCGTCGCCCCATTCTTTCTTGCCGGGTCCTGCCTGTTCGGGTCTGAACCGTTCACCCGGGATGCACAGGAACTGATCCTGCTGTTCCAGAGCGATCTAATGGGTGCACTGAACCTCTTGAAGGACATAATCCTGCATGCAATACTCGTATGGCTCTGTATGGCTCCTGCGGGAATTATCCTGCTGTACCGGGCTCTCAAACCGCTCCTTAAGAGGCTTTCCATGCATCGATATCCTGTGGAGATCAGACGTAATGGCGTTATTCAGGAGCAGAACAGTGCCAGCGGTAATCGGAGCACCTCGTGATTGTCTATGTCACGGGCGATGCCACACAACCCAGGGGAGAAGGACATAAAATCATCGTCCACATCTGCAATGATACCGGCAGGTGGGGCAAGGGTTTCGTTCTGGCGATTTCAAGAAGGTGGAAGAAACCCGAGAATGCCTACAGGCAGTGGCATGAACATCCCGCAGGCGACAACCGTGTGGAACTGGGCAAGATTCAGCCGGTCAGGGTTTCAGACGATATCACAGTCATCAATATGATCGCACAAAAGGGGATATACCGCTCGAAGGGGGTCCCTCCCATCCGTTATGAAGCCGTGAGGACATGCTTGAAAAAGGTTTCGAGCTATGCTGCTGAAATACCGGACAACCCTGTGACAATCCATATGCCGCGGATCGGGTGCGGCCTGGCCGGCGGCAGTTGGCCTGAAATAGAAAAAATCATTAACGAAACGCTCACGGATTTTGATGTTGTTGTCTACGGCCTTGGCTGAAGACGATATTCACAATTGTCCTGCCTGTATCAGGGTTGCAGGGTAATCTTAAAAAGCTGTCATATCCCCGGTTATTCAATTTCCCATATCATCAATAAGTTCAATCCTGCAGCGTGGCTTTTGAATATGATTTAATAATATTGAGTAAAAAAACCGATCATAAGATAGCGGGAACAATGACGATATGCATAAAGGCATGATATTTTCACACAAGAATGAGTAAATGCTGTCTGTTAACATGCTGGAGGAGAGGAAAGTATGAAGAGCAATCTTCATCCCCTGATCCAAATAAAAGATTCCTTGCTGTTGTTCATGATCAAAGGCCATAAAGGCCTCACCCTCATCGAACTGCTCCTGGTGGTCGGCATCATTGGAACCTTAAGCGGCATAACGATACCGGCGTACACCAGGCACAGGGATAATGTACATGCGCAGCAGGCAGTGGCGGATATCCTGAATGTCGAGCTGACCCTGGATAAATTCTATGCGGAAAACGGCCGTTACCCGGACAGCCTCGCTGATATCGGCAAGGCAGGGCTTGGAGATCCGTGGGGGAACCCATACCAGTACCTGAACCTGGCAAACGATCCTCATCTGAATCAATGCCGCAAGATACGCAATATCCATCCTGTCAACACTTGCTACGATCTCTACAGCAGCGGCAAGGACGGGATGTCACAAAAACCCCTTAATGCGGAGCCGAGCTGGGACGATATCATACGCGCATACGACGGCTCTTTTATCGGGCTTGCCAGAGAAATCATTTAGGTGTGGTTGCAGGATGAATACAGCGAACACAGTTTTCAAGAGCAGACTCGCCCGCAGGATATTTATCCTGTTTATCATCTGTGCAATCGCACCCATGACGATCTTTGCGATTATCTCATTCATGCAGGTAAACAGCCAGATCGAGGCGAATATAACAGAGAATCTCCGCAGCCGGGCTTCCTCTCTCGGCACTTTGATTATCGACAGGATCGAACTGGTAGATACGGAGATGGAAATGCTTGTAAAGAATCTGGCTGAAGACTTTTCCCTTCAAGGGGACATTGATGAGCGCATCAGGAATGAAAGCCTGCGCAGACATTATCTACGGCTGAGTCTGGTTTCTAAAGACTGGGAACCTGTCAGGGAACTGTTGGGAGAGAATCACGGTCTGCCCCGACTCGACAAAGATCAGCTGGCAGATGTGCTTTCCGGCCAGACTCTTTTGTTCACAGAACCGGATGAGAAC
>JAFGTK010000214.1 GCA_016934135.1 Deltaproteobacteria bacterium
CTCTCCCCGAGGGGCGAGGATAAGATGTGCCCGCTGCAAGCAGCGGGGTATCATCTGAATGAAACACCCAGAAAATATTGATCGGATTCAACCTTTCGAAGTCTTTTTCCGAATACAATAATATATGGTTATGAATCCGTCCCTGTGCACGAAGTGCATGGAAAAAATACCCTCGAAGTCTTTCCGGATTTTCTTGAACGTACTTGTCTGGTCATTTCTGCTTTCAGCTTGTGCAAGGCATGCAACCGTTGAAACAGAAACGTTTCCCCGCCAGGCAGAACTCATGGGATATGCCATTCAGATAGGGGCCTTCAAGCACCTGAGCAATGCCGAAAAACTCACCCATGATCTTGAGCAGAAAGGGTGCGAGGCCTACTACTTCCGTCACAGCAGCGGAATTTATAAGGTGCGCTCCGGCAATTACTCCGCATACACGGCCGCAAAGAGCCAGGCTCAGCAGCTGAAAAGTTCTGGAATCATCGACAGCTTCTATATCGTTCCCCCCAGCTCCTACCCGGTTGCCAAACGTGCAGACGACAAATCCCTGAGGGAAGAGATCGTCCTTACTGCACGCAACTACAAGGGTATACCCTATCGCTGGGGCGGCACATCAGTCAGGACCGGATTCGACTGCAGCGGACTTGCCATGGCAGTCTACCGGCTCAACGGCCTCAATCTGCCTAGGACATCACGTGAACAGTTCAAGGCCGGCAGGTCAATCTCAAGGCTCCAGCTCAAAAAAGGCGACCTTGTTTTCTTTGCAACAGGGAATACCCGAAAGGTGACTCATGTAGGCATCTATACCGGACGCGGCAGGTTCATCCATGCCCCGGGCAAAGGCAAGAAAATCCGCACGGACAAACTCACCGATGACTACTACCTGAGCACCTATGCAGGCGCCAGATCATTTTTATAGGACAACCATCGGGAAAGTCGCACAAAATGTCCATCCCTGCCTTCAATGATCTGATAAAAATTGGATCAGATTCCTCATGAGTACAAATGAACCCACATTTTGCGTTAGAAGGAACTACCCCGCAGCCCCGGAAAAACAGCCGGGATCTTCGACAAGCTGCGAGGTATCAAAAAATCTATTTTACTATTCCCCCCCCTCACCTTTATCCTCTCCCCACAGGGGCGAGGACTAAGATGTGCCCGCTGCAAGCAGTGGGGTATCAGCTAATGAACTCTCTGGGAGCGGCTTTATGCTGCGATTGAGCTACAACCGTGAGAAATAGTATCCTGCTTAGGGCAGAATTTACCCACTGAACCCCGGGAGACGCCAGCATAAAAGCCCATCTATGTGCCATGGCATAAAAGATGCTTGTTCATATCCAAATATTCTAAAACGAGGATTGCATATGACACAGAGGATGATCGCGGCCGCAGGGATAATGTTATTACTTTTCCTGATAAGCAATATGCTTGGAGGCATAGAGATCCTTACCAGTATCAAGAGTGCACTCATGGTTCTGGGCGGAACCCTGTTGTGTTCCCTGCTGGCCTATCCACTGCAGATCTTCAGGGACCTCAGGAAAAGCCTGCAGGAGCTTTGGGAAACAAAGGGCCCTGATTATGCCGACATTCTGGATCAGATCGAGAACCTGGCTCGCCTTCGGCGTGTCTCAGGCCCGCGGGAATTGAATACGGCAGGCGACAAAACAGACAACATCTTTCTGCAAAAGGGTATTGAACTGATCGTGGACGGCTATGACCGCCATGAGATCCTGTGCATCATGGAAAAAGAGTATGAGTTCTATTTCTCTGCCAAGGAGGCACAGATCAATCTCCTCAATACCCTGGCAAGATTTGCCCCGGCCTTTGGTTTCGTAGGCACCATTATCGGACTGATCAATATACTGAATCATATGGAAGAACCGGACCTGCTCGGTCCCGGTATGGCTCTTGCACTCCTGACAACGCTGTATGGCCTGCTCTTTGCCAACCTGTGTTTTCTTCCTCTGGCAAAAAAACTCTCTGAAAAGGTTCGAAACGAAGCACTTTTCCTGAACATCATCTTAGAAGGTCTTATCGATATCGCTGAATCAAAAAATCCCATATCCATTGCACACCGCCTTCGATCTTACCTGAGCCTGCATATGAGTTCACCCTCTACAAGGCCTTCCCTTTTAGAAAAGGTTGTCTATTCCAGTGTCCCTCTTGAAAAAGACCTGGTTCCGGATTCCCGTCTTCCCCTCCATAAGAACGGAGACCGTCAGCATGTCTGATCAGAAAAAACTTAAACAGCGCCTGGAACATTCCGAACGCAGGCGGTCGCGCATACAGAGGCTTCTTGTCAGGGCACCCAGAGAAGAAGATCCATTCCTGTGGAGCATGGTAGATATCATGACCCTGCTTCTGATATTCTTCATCATCATGTATGCCTCGATAAGCAACAGGGCCCAGGCGCAGACAACTGCGCAAATCCATCTCCCGCAGGAAAAAGCCAGAACCCTGCCGGAACCGGAACAGATGCTCCGTGACGATGTCGATAATCTGCTGGAAGCCAATAAGGCACTGCATGTACGCTGGGAGAGTGCCCAGCCGGTTTTTGTGCTTGGCGAGCACATCACCTTTGAGGAGGGTCAGGCCGAACTGATCCCTGCTTCCCTGTCTCTGCTTGAAGACCTGGCAGGTTTTATTGTCCGCAGGAGTGAATATCGTGTCATTGTAACCGGACATACCGATGATGTCCCCATCCACACATCGCGCTACCCTTCCAACTGGGAACTTTCATCTGCACGTGCTGCCAGCGTGGTCAGGTTCTTCTGCAATAACGGGGTGGATGCCGGGCGTCTGTCGGTACAGGGTTATGGAGAATACGACCCGTTTGTCAGCAACACCTCGGAGCATAACAGGCAGGCCAACCGCAGGGTGGAGATATCACTGGTCAGACAGAGTCGGATAAATGGATAATCAGGGCATCTAGCCTGGATTTCCGCTCAGTTTCAGCTCCACATTGTCCTGAATCCAGTGTGCGTCCCACCATTCTACAGGGTCCACAAAGACCCCATGGACCAGCATACTGAAATGAAGATGGTCTCCTCCAGCGAATCCTGTTGCCCCGGATGTGGCGATGACCTTGCCTTTGTCAACCTCCTGGCCTTCCTGAACCTTGATGACGCTCAGATGGGCATACAGGCTTGCCAGTCCCTGGCCATGGTCGATGATCACGGTGTTGCCGTAGATCCCCAGGTCTGAGGCAAACAGAACCCTGCCCTTGTTGGCAGCCTGGACCGGAGCCTGACGGACCGATGCGAGGTCTATGCCGCGGTGAATGCTCTCTCCTATGGCGGCACCCTTATACATGTAGGTCCTCCTGTCACCAAAAAGAGCCATTGTTGCAGCATTTTTCATCCTCAGGAAGGCACCCTGCCACAACTGTTTTTCGTCTGTCTTGTCGCAGATGGAATCTATCATCCTGTTGTTTTCTTCGCGCAGAGTCTCATTGAGATAGGCAAATATCTGAAGCGGGGTCTTTTCCGCGAGCGACGGGGCTTTCATCCGGAATTGCGAGGCCTTGCCATTGATAAATGAGTCGCCCAGGTTTACCTTGTCCTTCCTGAATCCACGGTCCCGCACATAAAAAGACACCTCTGCCATGGACTCGTTGGATGCCTTGTCCCTGGCCATGACAGCCACAGGGGTGCTGCTTAGGATGTCCATGGGAACCGCGACATAGCTCAGATAACACGAGATATCCCCTATCCGGACAGGGGCCCCCGGGAAAAGGCTCTCGCCGCATCTGACACCGCTTACAACTGCATCGTCCGATGCAGAATATAACACCAGGCATGTACCGCCGGGATTTACATAATGGGCTGTACTGATAAGGGCTACCTGCGGAGGAACAGAATCAATGCTTACTTCTTTACTGATTGATACCGAGTTCTTCAGCGGAGAAAAATCCACTGCATGCACAATAAGCAATGCTTTTCCGTCCTTGATGTTTAGCTTTGACGGTACAATCTCGATATCGAGTTTCTTTTCGAATGTCCCTTTCAGAGGGAGATCAGCCTGTGCAACTTCATATTCCTTATCCTCCTGAAGGAGCGAAACCCGGTAGGAGCGCAGACCGCTCTTCATGTCGACAAGGGTTATGGAAATATCCTTATGTGCGGAGATTATTTCTATGTCATCGGCAAGACGGATCTGCGGTTTTTCCCATTCAAGGTAGTAAAATATCCCCCCTGTAATTATACCTATGAGAAAGACGCCCATCACGTAGATCAATTTTGAGCCTGATTTTGCCATAAGCTTACTCCTGATTCAGTAACGGCAACTTTATTTTGCGTTTTTCCTCGTCTGGCTGCTCACGATAGAAGATTGCTATATTGCCGATCATACCCACTGCCTCGCTCGAGGTTTTCTCACTGATCTGTACAGAGAGTTCCTTCCTTTCCTCCTTGAAATCCACAAACTTTATCTTGATAAGCTCGTGAAAACCAAGTGCTTCATCCACAGCGTTGATCAATTCAGGAGTAATCCCGTTCTTGCCTACCTGAATGACCGGGCGCAGAGAATGTGCAAGACCTCGAAGATATGTCCGCTGTGATCCTGAAAGAGATTTCACTGAAATATTCTCTCCTTTTACTGTTACTGGTTCAGATGCGCTGAATAGCCGCATATGTGGACCTTGTCAACCAAGATATGTCATGTTGGGAAATATCTGCCTGTATTAGTGTATCCATTCAACACTGTCATTATTCCTCAATCATTGCTTTCATGGAGTTATTTCATTGATTGCCAAAAAATGTATTCATATAAACAGTTCTCTTTCGTTTTTACATAAGCTCTGCTATTAATCTGTTGCACGGCACTTAGCAGACAAGGCGGTTGTTCACAGCACAATGAAACGGTACAGACTACTCATGAATGGTCGGAATTATCTTATTAGTATTAATGGTAAGCCGAAAAAACAGGGGTTCTTCCAGAATATCATCATTGAAGCAGAGAGCCCCCAGAAGGCATGCCTGCTGGCAAAGGCCAAGATAACACACGACAGGGAACTCAAAGAGGTAACACTCAATCCCAGGAACGACCCTCCTGTTGTTGAGCTGGATACCTTCTGGGAACTGGATGTTCTGGACGATGTGGACAATCTGAAATCAGGCCGCACCTTTTACCCGGAGAAAAGGTGGTGGCAGTTCTGGAAGAGGAATGAGCAGAAGCAGACAAGAAATACCTGATCCTCGTGTTATCTGCTGCCGGGATACTCTTTCTTATCTTAAATGAACTACCTCGCAGCAAGCTACGAGGTATCAAAGACTCTATTTTATTATTCCCCCCTCACCTTTATCCTCTCCCCGGGGGAGAGGACTAAGATGTGCCCGCTGCAAGCAGCTTACGTATCATCTGATTGAAAGAGCTGCTTCAGCGGCCGGGCACTACAAGAAATTTCCATACCTCTTGCGCAATATCCATGTCCTGACTGGTAGTGCCGATTACAGCCCTGGGAAGATACTGCCTTCCACCCGGTATGGTGTGCCCGCCGCCATGAACAGTGTAGAGTCTTACCCGTGATGCCGGCCATGTGAGAGTCTCCACATGGGTTTTGTCATCCGGATCCCGGTCCTCCATCTGCATTGTCACAGGCTGCTTATTCAGATCTTCGGGCAACAGCCAGAAACGGGCCGATTCCATGGTTGATAAGACCTCCCCTTTTTTTATCAGTAAAAACAGCCTTACCATGCCTCCTTCATACGGGTTGATGGGGTCATCAGTCCCGTTTACGATCATGACCGGAACGTGTTTTTCAGGGCCTGAACATTTCGACCAGCCGGGAGCCGGAATACCCGCAGCAATGGCCGCAATGCCGGCGATCCTTCCGGGAGCCTCCATGGCAAGCCGGTAACACATATGAGCACCGTTGGAAAAACCCGCGGCATAAATAACTGCAGGGTCTGTATGCCACCTGCCGGCACACAGGTCTGTGAGTGCCAGCAGAAACCCGACATCATCGATGTCTTTTTTGTGCGCAGCATCCTTCGGGGCATTCCGGCAGCCGTTCCAGTGATTTTTGTATCCATCGGGGTACACTACTGCGAATTTCTCGGTGTCTGCCAGAACATCGAACTGGTATCCACTCTGCTTGCGTATATCCTCTCCTGTTCCCTTGGAACCGTGCAGCACCATGATCAGAGGCTTACCGCTAATGTCACCATCGGGCATGTATACAAGAAAACTGCGCTCCATGCCCTTATGTGCTATGGTGTCTTTCAAAAGCGTACCGGTCAGATACGGGTCCTCTGCCATAAGCGGAACTGCAGCGAACAGACATATGGAAATGCACACTATGATACAAAAAAGCCATTTAAACATGACTCCACCTCCCTCCTTAATAATACATGGCAGCTCATACTATAACAGGGAATTCCCATTCTGAAGGGTCGATTTCCTTTATAACTGACGGACAGTCCCTGTATGCAGATACTCACTTAAAACCTGCAAGAAAATCAAACAGCAGCTTTTACTCGATATCAGTTCCAGGAGCCGGGAGCACGGTGGCGGGTTTGCTGTAATCATGCCCGCGTTTGGCCCGGTCTCTCTTTCGTTCCTGGCATAGAAACAGCAGTGCGGCTGCGTTTGCCCGCACATGAGCAAATATGCTTTCCATATCAGAATATGTCTTATAGTTCTCCAGATTGTATTCCAGATCTTCTATTACTTTTTTCAGTGCTTCTTCATGAATACCATGCTTTGTCTGGATATGGACCTTTTTTGCTTCCAATTCGGAATTATCCATGCCTGTCTCTCCTCCTTTGTATCGGTGCGTATTGTTCAATGCTGTTCCCTATTCTAATACCTGCATTATCTTGTGTCAATCCATGCCGGCAGGGTTACTATAGCCCGGACAGCTCTGTCGTCATGGCCTATCTTTGTCACAGTTATTCCTTTAACTCCACATCCTTTTTTCTTTTCAGCAGCGGCATTTTCTTCCACTGATAGATATCATTTAAGGTAATCATAATGCTGCCCGCAATTATATGTCTTATTGATAACTTTGTAAATCGACCAGTTCTTATGTGTTTCACCTGCCTTGTTTTTTTGCTTGATTTCATTGCTGTCAGGCATATTGTATTACCTCATAGAGCCTTATATCCTGTGAGCGGAGGTGATCTTTTGGGTGAATTCAAGGAATATGACCGGTACGACGGACTGGGGCTTGCCGAACTCATCCGGAAAAAGGAAATCTCCACCAGGGAGGTCTGTGAAGAGGCAATAAGCAGGATCGAAAATATCAATCCCAGGATCAATGCCGTGATCACCAAGATGTATGACATGGCATCAAAGACACTTGAACACCCGCTTCCTGACGGCCCTTTTCAAGGGGTACCCTTTCTCATAAAGGATCTTGTTTCTGCCTGTGAAGGCGCCCCTATGACCATGGGGAGCAAGGCATACCAGGACTATGTTCCAATGCATGACAGCGAGCTCATGAAACGGTTCAGAAAATCAGGGGTTGTCATCCTCGGCAAGACCAACACCCCGGAATTCGGTCTCATGGGTGTTACCGAGCCGGAACTGCACGGTCCCACCAGGAACCCATGGAATATTGATCACACACCCGGAGGATCAAGCGGCGGCTCGGCTGCGGCTGTAGCGAGCGGCATGGTGCCCATGGCCTCCGGCGGTGACGGCGGCGGCTCTATCCGCATCCCTGCCTCATGCTGCGCCCTGTTCGGACTGAAACCTTCAAGAGGCCGTACCCCTACAGGCCCCGACTACGGCATGATCTGGCAGGGTGCAGCAGTGGAGCATGTTATTACCCGGACCGTGCGTGACTCTGCAGCAATGCTGGATGCCGTAAACGGTCCGGACA
>JAFGTK010000215.1 GCA_016934135.1 Deltaproteobacteria bacterium
AGAGAGAGATGGCCTTTGAGGCATACATGGATCAGGCCCGCAGTAAGCATAAGATCATCATTGTCAAGGAAAACATGTCGTAGACCCGCACAGGGATAAGCATGGATAGAAAGAGCCTCCTGCTTAAAGTGCAGGGGGCTTTTTTGTTAAAGACTTGGAGTGTTGGAGTACTGGGTAAAGAGGCTTGCGTGCCGGATTAATGGGAAAGGACTTTAAGCCAGGGTTCTAATATCGATCCTTCTGCGTAATGGTGTGTTTGCCTGTATAAGTTGATGTTTGAATTTGCAAGGCCTTCCATAAAAAATGGTATCTTCGTTCAGTCTGTGGAGGTATGATTACTTATCTTTACTTTGATTGGCTTAGTGGGGTGGTTGGACAATCAAAGAATATGTTCACCTTTATGTTCCTCGTCTAACGAACTCTGAGACCCTCAATCTTTGCAAAATCCTTTTTATTGGATGTGACTATTTCATAATCAAGTGAGATTGCCGTCGCTGCAATAATTAAATCGTGCGCTCCGATTATTTCTCCTTTTTTTGCAAGGGTGGCCCAGATTCGTGCATGAACCCTGGCCGCCGGCATATCAAAAGGCATCACAGGGAATTGTTCCAAGATCCCTTCAATAAAGGCCTGCCTCTTGACCCGGATTGCCTCAGTGGTTGCCCTTTCAACGCCATGTAATAGTTCAGATACGGTAATAATGCTGATGCCGAATGGTTCATCTCCGGCATCTTTAACCAATTCAAGTATGCGCCCGGTATTTCGCTCCAGATGGATTATCTCTGTTGTGTCGAATATCAGCCCCATGTGACTCCCTTCGGGACAAAGGGTTGCGTTTTTTTGATATCTTCAATATCTTCAGCAAAGGCTGAAGCATCATCTCCCAGTTTCGGTAAGCTGTCCAGGATGGAGGGCAATTCTGAGAGTATGCGTTTTTTCAATGGGGGAGAAACAGGGGATAGTTCAGCAATGGGCTTGCCCGATCTTTCTATGGTATATGTCGCTCCCTTGTATTTAATTTCATTCAAGAGTTCTGAGAATGATCGTACAGCCTGTGTCGCGTTTATGGTATGTCTCATGGTTCCTCCATGTGTAATATTATATAATCATATATTACATACTTTGCAACCCAAAAAATGATAAATACCATGGGAGAAGACAGAGGTAGGAATACTGAGGAATCTGGAGCCAGAGTCGAATGATACTTCTGATATGTTATTTTCTTAGAAAGGTATCTTTAGTTTTCCAGATATGTCTTCAGAGTTTCGATAGTGGTACGATATCTATGCTTTTATGTATGTGAAGAGGGTTTACTGCCAGGCTTTGTTGCAGCTACTACATTTTATCAGTACTCCAATACCCCGTCTTTTACCCTTTGAGCCTTGGATCTATCGCATCCCGGATGCCTTCGCCCAACAGGTTGTATCCGAGCACGGTAACGAGGATGGCCATACCAGGGAAGAATGACAGCCACCACGCTATGCCGAGCACGCTCTGGCCCTGGGTGAGGATATTCCCCCAGCTGGGTGTCGGCGGCTGAACACCGATCCCCAGGAAAGACAGCGCCGATTCAACAAGTACGGCCGAGGCAATGCCGAGCGTTGCAGCAACGAGTACCGGTGCCATGGCATTTGGGAGGATGTGGATAAATATGATGCGAGGGCTGCCTGCACCCATGGCCTTTTCCGCAAGCACGAAGTCGCGTTCCTTGAGAGTGAGGAACTCCGCCCTGACAAGCCGTGTTATCCCCATCCACGAGGTCAGCCCGATGACCGCCATAATGTTGAAGATGCTCGGTTCCATAAAGGCGATGACCGCCAGGATAAGAAAGAAAGACGGAAAGCACAGCATGATATCCACGAACCGCATGACGATGATGTCTATCCATCCGCCGTAGTATCCTGCAACAGCACCGAGTATAACACCTATCAGGACCGCGATGCCCACAGCCACAAACCCTACCTTGAGCGAGATGCCCGCACCGTAGAGCATGCGGGTGAAGACGTCTCTTCCCAGATCATCCGTACCGAAGAGATGCTCGCTCGAAGGAGGTTCCAGGATATTCTCGACATCGATGACATTGGGGTCGTAGGGTGCAATATACGGGGTAAGCAGCGAAAGCATGAAGAAGCTAAGGACAATGATGAGTCCAACAACCGCCAGTTTATCCCTGAGTATTCGCGACGTGAATCCCATATCAGCTCGCCCGTATCCTCGGATCTGCAATGCTGTAGGCGATATCTGCGATGAGATTGCCTAAAAGCGTCAGCACCGCACCTATGGTGAGGCTGCCCATGATGAGATTGTAGTCGCGCATCATAATGCCGTCGTAGAACAGCTTGCCGAGACCCGGTATGGAAAAGATGCTCTCAAAGATAACACTGCCGCCAATCAGCCCGGGAATGGAGAGCCCTAGAATGGTAATCACCGGAAGCAGGGCATTCCTCATTGCGTGTTTGTATATGACCGTCTTTTCGGGCAGGCCTTTGGCCCGTGCAGTGAGAATATAATCCTGCCGGATGATCTCCAGCATGCTCGATCGCATGTATCTGCTCAGCCCTGCAAGTGCGCCGAAGGCAGAGATGACGACCGGAAGCATAAGGTGCCGGGTAATATCCCAGATCTTTTCGATCATGCCCATGTTCTCATATCCCGGGGAATGAATCCCTGAGATAGGGAGAAGGCCGAGGCGGACCCCAAGGAAGTCCATGCAGATGAGTGCAAGCCAGAAACCGGGTATGGAAAACCCAATAAAGACAAAGACAGTTATGGATCTGTCAGTGATGCTTCCCCTTCGAACCGCTGAGATCACCCCCAGCGGTATTGCCGCAAGAAAGATGATGATCAATGATGATATGTTTATATATATTGTAATGGGCATGCGTTCCTTGATCTTGTCCCAGACAGGGCGGGCATCCGTTGAGATTGACCGGCCGAAATCCAGCAGCAGGACGTTCTTCATCCAGATGAAGTATTGCGTGGTGAGCGGCTTATCAAGTCCATAGTGCTGCTTGAGCTGTTCGATAGCCTCAGGGGTGATGTTCGGGTTCAGCTCGGTCTGCATGTCCGTGGGTTCGCCCGGGGCGAGGTGGATCACCACAAAGCACACGATGGTGATTCCGATGAATGTCGGGATCAGGATAGCGATGCGTTTCATCAGATATTTCAGCATGTATATCCTATGGCATTACCTTGTATTTCTGTTGTGTTGCAGGCACATACCATTTATCAAGGTTATAGGTGATGCCTGCAGGTGCCGGTTCAATACCCTTGAACCGGGAACTTACAACCGGCAGAGAGTACGGCACGTACAGGAAGACATACGGCTGCTGTTCTGCCATGATCTCCTGAAAACGGAAATAGCATTTCTTTCTGAGATCATTATCGAATGTATGTCTTCCTTTTTCAAGAAGATCATCTGCCTCCCCGTCTTTATAACCGACAAAATTCAGTCCCCCGGGCACGGCATTGCTCGAATGCCATACATTGTAGAGATCCGGGTCCTGAAGGATGTTCCAGCCGAGGATCACTGCATCGAAATTCCCCCGGTTGACATATTCCTTGAGGAAGACCGTCCACTCGATAATACGTATCTTCACCTCTATGCCCACGGTTTTGAGCCGCTGCTGAATGATCTGGGCGGTCTTCTCCCTCAATGGGTTGCCCTGGTTCGTGATAATGGTGAAGGAGAACGGCTTGCCGTTTTTGTCCACGATACCGTCGCCGTCATTGTCCTCAAAACCGAACTCTTTGAGGATTGCGAGCGCCTTTTCAGGTTCATAAGGGTACCTTGCTACATCCGGGTTATACCACTGCGTTCCCGGTTTATACGGCCCGGTGGCCTCTTCGCCAAGCCCCAGCAGCACCCCCTTTATGATCTCCTGCTTATTGACGGCATATGCAATGGCCTGCCGGATACGGTAATTGTCAAAGGGTGCGCGGTTGAGGTTGAAACCCAGGTACGTGTAGCCGTCGGCAAGATATTTATATTTGGAATACATTGCGTTGAAATCAGGGTTGGCTGTCTGGCGGAGATACTGCAGGGGAGACAGCCCCATGATATCGATATTGCCGGCCTTGAGTTCCATGAACTGGGTGTTCTGGTCCGGTATTACCCGATAGGTTATACCATTAAGGTAGGGTCTGTCGTCAAAATAGGCATCATTTGCAGTAAGGGTTATCTTTGCACCGGTCTCCCAGCTCTTGAACCTGAACGGCCCTGTGCCCACAGGTGCCCTTGTCAGTGGTGATGCGGCTAGCTCTGTTCCCTTTAGAAGGTGCTCCGGTAGCATCTGTATCGCACCCCAGCTGATTAGTGCCGGCGCCAGAGGCTTTTCATAGGTGAACTCGATGGTGTAATCGTCCAGTATGCGTGCATCTTTAACCAGTTTATACTTCCCTGCGTATGCAGTGGGTGTCTTGGGATCGATGATCGTGCGATAGGTGAACATGACGTCGTGAGCATCGAACTTCTCGCCGTCGTGCCAGGTTACATCCCTGCGCAGATGAAACCGCAGGAGCTTGCCGTCGTCTTCAATCTCCCAGGACTCGGCGAGGTCTCCGACTATGTTGTAGTCCTTGTCGTATTTTACCAGACCATTGAAGATCAGACCTGCAACCTCGTGAGAAGAGCTGTCCGAGGCAAGCATGGGTATGAGGTTCGAAGCATCTCCCAGTGCAGAATCCACAAGGAAATCTCCGAATACGCCCTGGGTCTCATCAACAGGATTTTTTTCCAGGACAACCTCCTTGTGATTATCCTGTGAGCATGCTACTATGATGGAGACGATGAACAGCAATGCAATAAGTTTTCGTGATAACTTCATGTTACTGTTAGAATAGCAGAACGCACAGGTAAGGACAAGATATCATATGGCGTGTTTTTAATTAATCGGGGTTTGAGTTCATGAGATTCTACACAGACCTTCACGTCCATTCCCGATTCTCCCGCGCGACAAGCAAAGACCTCACACTGGGTACGCTGGCACAAGGTGCTGTGAGAAAAGGGATCCATATTCTGGGTACCGGGGATTTTACCCATCCTTCCTGGTCGCAGGAGCTGCGCAGAGATCTCATAGAAGCAGAGCCGGGGCTGTTTCGGCTGAAAGATGCATCATGCGATATCCGGTTTGTTCTCACCTCCGAGATCAGCACCATTTATAAGCATACAGGCAAGGTGCGAAAGGTGCATCACCTCGTGGTGGCACCGGACCTCGACACTGCGCGGACCATCTCCACCTCGTTGGCCCGGATAGGGAATATAGTCTCCGACGGGCGGCCCATACTCGGGATCACCTCGCGCAATCTTCTGGAGATCGTACTTTCGGCAAGCGAGGATGCCTTTATTGTACCTGCACACATCTGGACGCCGTGGTTTTCCGCCATGGGCTCGAAATCAGGCTACGACTCCATAAAAGAATGTTATGAAGACCTCGAAGAATATATCTTCGCGGTTGAAACAGGGCTGTCTTCAGACCCGCCCATGAACTGGAAGGTGAAAAGCCTGGATTCCTACCACCTGATATCCAATTCCGATGCCCATTCTGCTGAAAAGCTCGGCAGGGAAGCTACCCTCTTCGATGTGTCCATGGATTATTATTCGATCAGAGACGCCATGAAACACGGTGAAGGTCTGATAGGAACGGTCGAGTTCTTTCCGGAGGAAGGCAAGTACCACCTTGACGGACATAGGGACTGCGGTGTGGTGCTTTTCCCGGAAGAGACCCGCAGACTGAACGGTATCTGCCCGGTATGCAAACGAACCCTTACGGTCGGTGTTCTATCCAGGGTGGAAGAACTCTCAGACAGGCATGATGATTCCCGGCCTGAAAGCGCCAGGCCTTTTTATTCGCTCATACCGCTCAAAGAGATCATCGGCGAGATCATGCAGGTGGGCAGTGCATCGAAAAGGGTGGAATCTGTATATGAAAGGCTCATAGCACAGCTGGGAGGGGAATTGCCTATCCTGCTGGATGTGGATATCGAACAGATACGCGCATATGCAGGCGAGACCCTTGCCCTTGCCATAAAGCGGATGCGTGCCGGGGATGTTCACGCTCAGGGCGGCTATGACGGCAGATTCGGCACAATAAAGGTCTTTAAGGATAATGAGGCTGACATGCTTTTTTCTGCAGACCTGTTCGGAAGACCAGTACGAAAGGTGATGAAGAAGCCCTTAAAAAAGAAAGAGAAGAAAGAGCCTGAACCTGAATCCTTTCAGATGAATAATGCACAGCGCAATGTAATCAATAAGCACAGCGGGCATCTCATGGTTAAGGCAGGCCCTGGTACAGGCAAGACCAGGACTCTGGTGGAACGTATGAAGGCCATTAAGGAAACAGGGAAATCCTCCATGCTCGCAATTACCTTTACCACAAAGGCTGCTCAGGAAATAAAGGAACGCCTCGACATGGATGATGCACCCGTATATACCTTCCATGGCCTGGCAGCGAAGATCATGAGGGATGCCGGAATCTCGTTCAATATTGCCGATGAGTCCATGGTCACAGATATGGTCTCGGCCTGGGGGATCGAAAATGCAAAACCCTATGTCGAAGAAATGAATTACCGTTTAAGTACGAATGCCGTGCTTGAAGATGATCAGGCCCATTTCCTCGAAAGCCTTAAGGGAGAAGGGTACTATACCTACGAGGACATGATCCGCGAGGCGACCCGGATTATAACCGAACAGAGCTCTGCATTGAAACCCGACCATATCATGGTGGATGAGTTTCAGGATATCAATCCTGTTCAATATACCTTTCTCAAGGCCCTGAGCGAAAAAACCAGGAGTCTCATGGTAATCGGTGATCCCAACCAGGCGATATACGGGTTCAGAGGAAGCAGTGCACAGGCATTCGATGATTTTAATAAAGATTATTCAAGCGTTATGACGATAGAACTGAAAGACACATACAGACTGCAGAAATATATAGCAGATGTGTCGAATATCTTTATCGGAAAGGATACGGTTATCAGTTCACGTGGAGGCATGCCGGTACGCTGGGTCAAGACGTCCTGGACCCCTGAGTTCATAGCCCGTGAGATCGAATCTTTGGCAGGAGGGCTTACCAATGCAACTGTCCGTGCTGCCAAGGCAGACTATTGCCTGAGCGATATGGCGGTAATTGTCCGTACCAGGAATCAGGCACGCCCGATCATGGATGCGCTCGAGAAGGCCTCTATCCCCTTTGATACGGCATACGCAGCACCCCTTGCCGGGATCACAGGGATCTCCGAGCGTCTGAGCCTGCTTGAGCAGAAGAACTGGCAGCCCCTGGTCAGAGGGGTGGGAGAAAAGGCCCTTGAACGGTTATCCCTGTCAGGCTCCATACCGGCATCAGTCATGGAAAGGATCGTGGAAGCGGATTCCCTTTTAGATTCTCTGCACGGACCGGTCATGCAGAGACTGGAAAGGATCGAGGAATCGCCGCTGTTCAAACTGTCAAAGTTGGACAAGACGCATGCGTTCTATGATTATGCCCGTATCTTTGACCAGGATATAGAAGGGTTTATCCAGTTCTGTAGGCTCAGCCATGACCAGGGGGCTCTCTCTGGTGAAAAGGTGCATATCCTGACCGCCCATGCCGCCAAAGGTCTTGAGTTCAAGTGCGTATTTATTGCCGGGCTGGATCAGGGAGTATTTCCGATGGCCGATTCTCATGAACGCGAAGAACAGAACCTCTTCTATGTTGCCATGACAAGGGCCATGGACCTGCTTTACCTTATCTGCGGCGAGGATACCGGATGTTCTTTTCTGGGCAGAATACCAAAGGAATACTGCACCCTGCTGGAAGATAAAAAAAGGCCTGCAGGAAGGCAGCTTTCACTTTTTGAGTGCTGAGCATGGATGCAGATATGAAGCTTATAATGTCAGTGAAGGGTTAGACTGTTCATGATTTTTGGGGCACGCGAAATCACATATGCTGTTCTTCTTTTTATTATCATCCTGCTCTCTGCATTTTTCTCAGGGAGCGAGACAGCCTTCATGCGGGCAAACAGGTTCAGGATCAGGCATCTGTCCGAAAAGGGGAAGAAAGATGCCAGGCGTGTAGAGGTCATACTGGAAAAGCCGGATCATCTCATCAGTGCCATCCTTCTGGGCAATAACTTTGTCAATGTACTGGGTTCAGCCATAGCGACGGCGCTGTTCATATCCATCTTTGGCGATAAGGGTATCGTCTATGCCACTATAGCCATGACCGTTATCCTGCTGATCTTCGCCGAGATCACCCCCAAGACCATAGCAGCTTACCGCCCGGATGCCGTAGCCATGCTGGTCTCCTATCCGCTCACCCTGATCATCAGAGTATTTTATCCTGTTGCTCAACTCCTGGTGATGGCCGCCCGTGGGTTCCTGGCATTGCTCAGGTTCGATATGCACAAGGATGAAGGTCTTACTGAAGAGGATGTAGGTTCGGTTATCTCGATGGGACATAAGGAAGGCTTTATCGCAGAGCCGAAGGCAAAGATGCTCATCGCTATCATGGATATGGATACGCTCCCGGTAAAAAAGATCATGCTTCCTCTCAACGAGATGGAGTTCATATCTATCGACAGCACGTTCGATGACATAGTGAAAATCATAACAACAAAGCATTACAGCCGGTATCCGGTATACAAGGGCACCAAGGACAATATCCTCGGATACATGCACATCCGCGACCTTTGGAGATACGTGGATGCAAGAAAGACTTTCAGGATACATGCCTGTATCAGGGAAGCCGAGTTCATACCAGAGACAAAGACCATACTCAAACAGCTTATCGATTTTCAGCAGAAGCATGTGCATATGGCCTTTGTCGTGGATGAATACGGGACCGTGAAAGGAGGCATTGCACTGGAGGACATTATCGAGGAGATTACCGGAGATATTATGGATGAGCACGATGCCATTCTGGCTCCCGTGGTCCCTGTAAGCGAGAACAGTTTTATCGTTACCGGCAATATCTCCCTGATCGATCTCGGCCGTTACATCGAAAGGGAATACCCCGAGGATTTTGACACGCTCTCAGGCCTCATATACGGACAGCTTGACCGTATACCGGAAGAGGGGGACCATGTCCTGTGGAAGGATATGAAATTCAAGGTGGAGCGTATGCGGGGAAACCGTATCAGCAGAGTAAGGATCACCCTTTTAAAGGAATAGAATCGGTTGGCCTTAAAAGAGATGTTTTACCTTTGAGATCTTTTTTTAAGGGTCAATGTCGCATCAGACGGCCTGACATAGATGGGTTGGGCATCCCCTGAATGATCCTTGACCATGCGGTCTTCAGCCATAACCCCTATTACCGACGCTCTCGGGTACCACAGATTGAGCGAGCCTTTGACAAACCTGTTGCCGAGTGTTTCTTTAAGCAGATCTTCAAACAGGGAAACCCCGTTTCCTATGAATAGGGTTTCTCCTTCAACGATTGCCGAAGCTTCTTCGGGCCGGATATTCATATAGGGTGTCTGCGGCTGACCATCAGCCGAATACAGACAACAGTAGATCTCGGATTTTCTGGCATCTATGACAGGCATTATGGACATCATTGAAGGCATGGCCCCATATGCCAGGGCGTCCAGGGTTGAAACACCTATG
Organism: Deltaproteobacteria bacterium; assembly: GCA_016934135.1. GTDB lineage: Bacteria > Desulfobacterota > Desulfomonilia > UBA1062 > UBA1062 > DSAD01. Next base: position 9,584 of record JAFGTK010000215.1, read on the forward strand.
ATTGGGCAGCCAAGGGCTATTGAAAGTCCCTTGGCGGTTGAAATTCCTATCCTGATACCGGTGAACGAACCCGGGCCGCATCCTACGGCGATAAGATCCAATTCCTTTTTTGTCGTGCCGTTCATGTCGAGAAGGGTATCGATTATGGGGAGAATCCTTCCTGCATGCCCTGCCTTAACCGTTGTGTTTATTTCGGATTCGGCAACACGGTCTCTGACGAGTGCTGCCGAACATACGCTTGTGGATGTGTCCAGTGCAAGGGCAAGAATGGCTAGTCTCCTTTGAAGACCCTGATAAGGTCATTGTAGAATGCAAAGAGCATCAGAAGTATGAGCAGAAACAGGCCTATCTGCTGTGCAATCTCTCTGGGCCTTCCCTCAATTGGTTTGCCAGTAATGCCTTCGATGAGAAAGAAGAGCAGGTGGCCGCCGTCGAGTACCGGTATGGGAAGGATATTGATCAGGGCCAGATTGATGCTGACAAAGGCGATCATGAAAAAGAACGGCAGCATGCCGGCCCTGAACGTCTCGCCGGAAACCTGTGCAATGAGAATGGGGCCGCCCAGGCTTTCCTTGATATCCAGGGTTCCGTCCACCATCTTTTTCAGGGCGATGCCGGTCAGTTCAATAACCTGCCAGGTCTTGCCGAATCCATAGCCGATACCTGAAAAGAATCCGAGACGCTTTATTACAGTCTCTTCCCCTCGGGTGATGCCGATCATGGGACGTTCGATCTCTTCACCGAAGATGTTCCTGTCTGATGTCATAACCGGGCTTACATGGACCGTAAAGAGTTCACCCTCTCTGTTGATGGTCATCTCGACCCTGGTTTCCGGGGTTGCGTTTTGAAGCAGAGCCGAGATGTCTTCCCACAGTTCCACAGGGTTTCCGTCTATGGACTCGATTCTGTCCCCGGCGAGTATGCCGGCCTTATATGCAGGGGAGTCATCGATAAGATCTCCGACAACCGGAGGAAATGACGGGATCCCCCACCATGCAATGACCGTATAGATAACAATGGCGAGCAGAAGGTTGAAAACCGGCCCGGCTGCAACGATTACAGAGCGGGCCTTTAGGCTCTTGGCGGAAAATGATTTTTCATTGTCTATATGGGAGAGTTCATCCTCTTCGAGCGCATCTTCTCCGAGCATCTTCACATAGCCACCCAGGGGGATTGCCGAGATACGGTATTCTGTCTCTCCGATGCGCTTCTTGATGATTGCAGGGCCGAATCCCAGAGAGAACTTCAGTACTCCTACCCCATTGATCTTTGCCATAAGGAAATGCCCGAGTTCGTGAAAGAATATCAGGATTCCTAAAACGATAACGAATGCGAAAATTGTAGTCATGTCAGTATATTCTCCGCTAATTGTCTTGATTCTCTGTCCAGTTCCATCAACTCTTCAGGGGTTGCCGCCCTTGAGTCTGAAAGCATGTCCATGGTCTGCACAATGAGGTCAATGATCCGGTCGAACCGGATGCGGCCCTCGAGAAAGGCTTTTACGGCAACTTCGTCTGCTGCATTCATGATGCACGGCAGGGTCGATGGTTTCTCCATGGCAGCTCTTGCAACGCTGAGTGCCGGGAATTTATCCTCATCAGGAGGGATAAAGTCGAGCTTGAGTATTGTATCGACATCCAGGCTCGAAAGTTCAAGCGGCATCCTCGAAGGCCAGGAAAGGGCATATGCAATGGCAACCCTCATGTCAGGTATGCCGAGCTGTGCCTTGATGCTCATGTCACGGAATTCCACCATTGAATGGACAATGCTCTGCGGGTGAACCAGAACGTGGATCATGTCGATCCCCACATCAAAGAGCCAGCAGGCCTCAATGATCTCAAGCCCTTTGTTCATCATGGTTGCGGAATCTATGGTTATGCGCCTTCCCATGGACCATGTCGGATGACTCAAGGCCTCTTCAGGCGTTATATCACCGAATGTCTCCCGCGGCCTGTCCCTGAAGGGCCCTCCCGATGCAGTCAATA
>JAFGTK010000216.1 GCA_016934135.1 Deltaproteobacteria bacterium
TGAGAATGAAAAGCAACAGGCAACCGGAATGGAACCGCAGGATGAAAAAGATGTTCAGCGGCATTTCCCGGCGCTATGACCTTCTCAATACACTGATGACCTTCGGCAGGGACAGACGATGGCGTGAGACAGTGATCGGCATGACAGGCATCCGTGCAGGCGGCCTGCTGCTGGATGCAGGGGCCGGCACAGGAAAGATCGCCCATGAGGCCCTGCTCAAAGAGCCGTTGATCAATGTCATCGCAGCTGATCTTACTCCTGAGATGATGAAGGTGGGCAGAGAAAACTCCAGGGGCACGAACATAACATGGTGCTGTGCGGATGCACTTGACCTGCCTTTTTGCGACAATACCTTTGATGCAGTTACATCGGGTTACCTGATCCGCAATGTTCCTGATATCATAAGGTGCTTTTCCGAGCAGTTCCGCGTTGTCAAGCCCGGCGGCAAGGTGGTCTGCCTCGATACAGCCCCGCCTCCGGACACGCTGTTGAAACCTCTTGTGCTGTTTCACCTGAAGGTTGTCATCCCTGTTATTGGAGGACTCATATCGGGAAAATGGGATGCCTATCAGTACCTCCCCGAATCCACAAGATCTTTCAAGACCCCTGAGGAGATCTCTGGGATCATGCTGGCAGCAGGATTTACAGACATTGAATACACACGGTACATGTTCGGAACCATCGTCATCATCAAAGGCACCCGCCCCTTGATGCCGCCTTCATGAACTTATTCGGAAAATGGAATACCCCGCAGCAAGCTGTGGGGGTCCTTCTGATTGAAATACCCCTGTTTTTTGTGTAATGATATATCTTCATAAAAAAGGCTGCCAGGCTGAAAAAGACCGGGGCAATAATAAGCTGATCGAGGAAACGGCCATAGATTAGGATTAGAACTTATGCCGGCAAATCTTCCACAGATTTACCTGGATGCGGAAAAACGATACCGGGAGGCCAGGACCCCGGAGGAAAAGATAGCCGCGCTCGAGGAAATGCTGGCCATTATCCCCAAGCACAAAGGCACTGACAAGCTTCAGGCGGATCTCAAGCACAGGATCTCCAAGCACAGGGAACAATCGCAGAAAAAGAAAGGGGCCGCTGTCTCAAAAAGCATCTACCACATCGACAGGGAGGGTGCTGCACAGGCAATCATCATAGGTCCGCCCAACACCGGCAAGTCATCGCTTGTTGAGAGCCTCACCAAGGCATCTCCCGAGGTCGCCGAGTTTCCCCATACCACACATAAACCAACCCCCGGAATGGCACTGTATGAAGATATACAGTTTCAGCTGATAGATACCCCTCCCATCTCCCACGAATATATGGATCCGGAGATGGCCGATATGATCCGCCGCGGGGACATCATTATCATCATGCTCGATCTGAAAGCTGATCTCATCGGGCAGTATGAGGACACACTTTCGTTACTGGCTTCCCTGCGCATCTTCCCGGAAGGGACCGACATACCCGATGACGTGAGAAGACCATGCTTCCCTAAAAAGATCCTTGTTGTCGTAAACAAGATGGACAATGAAAAAGACAGGGAAGATTTTGCTGTCTTTAAAGAACTCACAGGCATAAAACTGCCGGCTGTCGGCATCTCCATCCTGCAGGGGAACAATATTCAGGAATTTCTACAGGCGCTCTACACGGTATCGAACATTATCAGGGTATATTCTAAGACTCCGGGCAAAGATCCTGATATGAAAGAACCCTTTGTCATCCGCAAAGATTCCACTCTGGAGGATCTTGCAGCAAAGATCCACAAGGACATTGCACAGAAACTGAAATTCGCCAGGATCTGGGGAAAGGCAGTACATGACGGACAGATGGTGCAGAGGGATTATATCATGAATGATGGCGATATCGTGGAGATACATCTGTAAACAGGTATTAAAGGGGATCATCGCTAGAGCTGACCCCGTTGTATACTCCTGTGCTTTTTTACCCAACATTTTTTGAATATGCCATGTGCTATTACCGATACGTACTGTTTATAAGCATCTCGATCCAACAATGAAAAAAACGGCAGATAATTATTGAAAGCAGGCATCAATGAGCGTAAGTAATCATAATAAGGCCTGGGTGAAACACAATACGGATTTTGCCGTGCAAGACAACATGAATGTACCTCTATACAGCACAAGGATAATAAAGACATATCTGGAGTATCTCAACAGATATTATCCTGACATTGCGTGCAGGTCTTTGCTGGAATATGCCGATATCACAGAATACGAGATAGCCGAACCTGCCCATTACCTTACCCAAAATCAGATTAATCGGTTTCATGAATGCCTCGCACAGGAAACAAACAATCCCGACATATCAAGGGAAGTTGGAAGGTATGTAACATCCGCAGAGGTGTTCGGTACGATCAAGACGCACATCATGGGCATGCTGAGCCCTTTGCTCATGTATGAAATCATGGGGAAAAATGTCGAAAACCTCTCGCGCCACATCACCTTTAAAACAAAGAAGCTGGGATCTCATAGTGTCGAGGTTCTGGTCACACCCAAACCCGGTGTTCACGAAGAACCCTTCCAGTGTGAAAACCGTCTGGGTGCACTGGAATCACTCGCCAAACTCAGAACCGCAAGGTATGCCGAGATTCAACACCCGCAATGTCTGCACAAAGGGGATTCACAATGCAGCTATATAATCTCCTGGGAACCCACCCTGGAGATGATGTGGAAGCGGATACGAAACATCGTTTTGTTCATCAGCTCATTCTGGCTTGTTTTCTCCCTGATCTTTTTCCCCGCCTCGGTATGGGGCATTCCATCCTTAGTGTCCATTGCCCTGGCAATAGCTGTCATCGGGTATTCCGGCCACCTTGAGAAAAGGGCGCTTCGCAGAACTCTGGATGCCCAGAGCAGTGCTGCCCATGACCTGCTGGATCAGACGAACAGACAGTACAGCAATGCCCTTCTGATCCAGGAACTGGGGCAGGCGACCACAACGGTTATGCCGGTTCATGAGCTGTGCAGGAGTGTTGCAACGATCCTGAAAAAACACCTGGACTTTGACCGGGGGATGGTGCTTCTGGCTGATGAAAGCAGAGACAACCTGATCGTGGCTGCTGAATACGGGTTTTCTGAAAACGGGCATGGGCCTGACCACAACATGAACTTTCATCTGAAAGATCCTGCCCCTGATGACCCGATAGCAACCACCTGCCTGAATCAGAGACCCTTTCTGATCAATAACACAACTGAACTTCATAACCCTTCTTATCCTGACATCATGCAGTTTGTTGACAAATGGCATATCTCTTCGTTCATCAGCGTGCCGATCGTCTATGAACGACAGTCTCTTGGGGTCCTGTTCACTGGAAACACCACGGCCAAGAGGCCTCTTACAATAAGCGACCAGAACCTTTTAATGGGGATCGCATCGCAGATAGCAATCAGCATCACCAATGCCGGGTCCTTTGAAAAACTCCAGGAGAGCGAGCAGCGATACAGAACCATCTTTCAGAGCACATCCAACCCTACCATCATTATCGAAGAGGATACGACCATATCCCTGGCAAATATCCCGTTTGAAAA
>JAFGTK010000217.1 GCA_016934135.1 Deltaproteobacteria bacterium
ACCGTGCAGAAACAGTGGTCACCTATCTCGGGCTCTTCGGGATCGATGCCGGCCGGCTCGTGCCAAAGGGCTATGGTGAATCCAAACCTGTAGAGCCCAATACGACCGAGGAAGGGCGGGCAAAAAACCGGCGTGTGGAGCTTGTAAAATAGGCTGCAACCATGAAATGAGAAGCTGAAATATAATTTTTATTGTACCGGTAAAAAACCGGGGCAAATCTATCAAAATAAACAGGGATGAAGGATTTATCCCACATTTTTGAGTTATAGAAGGAATACCCCTGTGGGAGCGGCTTTAGCCGCGATTTTGCTGTATCCAGAAGAAAAACAGTCGTGGCTTAAAGCCGCTCCCACAGAAAAAGGCCATAACCAACTAATATTATCCATGAGATTATTAACTGCAAAATCAGGGTTTTATAATAGCGATATAAGGCTCAAGCTACGTACTACGGTCTGCCTGCCTCTGCCCTGTCCTTAAGTTTCCGATACACCTCAAGGGTCTTACTTTTCGTTTGTTCCATGCTTTTGCTGTTGTCTATGACAATACTCGCATAGGCCTTTTTGTCCTCGATGGACATCTGGGAACGGACCCTTGCCCTGGCGGCTTCTTCGGATATGTTGTCACGGGACAGGAGTCTTTCTATCTGAATATGCTCAGGGACGTACACCACAATAACCTCATCCATGTCCCTGTATCTGCCGGTTTCGATAAGAAGGGGTATATCGACAATCACGACCGAATCCGGTGAGTCTTTTTCAAGCACCGAAACGTTCTCCTCAATCTTCCTGAAAACCGCGGGATGTACGATACTGTCCAGAACTTCTTTTTGCTCCCGATCATTAAAAATGATATCCCCGAGGCCAGCCCTGTCGATCTGCCCGTTTTCAAGGAGCACCTCTTTACCGAAGTGACGGACTATCTCGTGCCAGGCAGGCATATCTTTCTGCACCGCATCAAAGGCTATCCTGTCCGCATCGATGAGGGAGGCCCCGGCTGAGCGGAAATATTCAGCCACAGTTGATTTTCCTGTTGCTATCCCACCTGTAAGCCCGGCAATGACCACGATTTTCCTCCTATGAGTGAAAGGTTTCTTCCCGCAGCATCTCCATCCCTGCGGTATGAAAAGAATTGTCCCGGATGGCATGACGTACACAGATTGATTTTGTACACCATATGTTCCCTGACGCCTGCTTCAAGACACTGGGAAAGCGCTGCACCAGCAAGATCGAGATACATGGCGCTTCCGTTATGAACAACCTCTTGGGGTCCAAACACATCTGCAACATCCTTGCTCACTTCATAGCAGCATATACCGATGCAGGGACCGATACCCACATGTATAGCTGAGGCCCCTAAAGACTGCATAAGTTTAATACCTTTTTTCACAATCCCCTTTGCCAGTCCCCTCCAGCCTGCATGTACGGCACCGATAAGGGGCATGTCGTCCGCCCATAACAGCACCGGCACGCAGTCAGCCGTACGTATACAGAGAACTGCATCGGTATCGCGCGAGATAATGCCGTCCGCTGAAGGGATATCACCGGGGACAACCTCCTCTGCAAACACAATCCCATCGGAGTGAACCTGGTCCAGCACATATATCCTGGATCCCGGAAGAAGCTCATGCAGCCAGGCTTCAACGGATTCCGGACTTATGGAAAGCCCTTCGCTCATATCTCTTCTACAGTATATGCCCTTCATAGCTCAATAATGGTTATACCCTATAATCCGCCCCATTGACAAGATAGGGGACCTGACACGTACAATCCTGAAAATAGTACCCATCGGATCTCATTTGACTTTTGCCGCTTGACAAGAAATATCATGGTATGTAAATACTATCCCCCTAAATCAGTAGATTGAGGTAATTGATGAAACGCACATTTCAACCACATAATACAAGACGTAAGCGTACGCATGGATTTCTTGTTCGTATGCGCACTAAGGGCGGCAAAAACGTTATCAGTCGAAGGAGGGCCAAGGGACGTAAACGTTTGGCTGTATAATGTCAGACGAGAGATTCCCCAAGTGTGAGCGGCTGAGGAAACGAAAAGACTTTTTACGGGTTGATGCAAAAAAGACAACCAGAATTCTTACGGAACATATCATTATCCTGGCTGCTCCTAACTCAGAACGGCACGCCCGTATTGGCATCACGGTGAGTAAAAGGATTGGAACTGCTGTAAAGAGAAACAGGTACAAAAGACTCTTTCGGGAAATTTACAGAAGGCATAAAGAGCTCTTTCCATCAGGGTATGACTTTGTCCTAATAGCCAGAAAACCGGACAACAGTGTGCGCCATGAAACACTTTTTCAAGAGATTTCGAATGCCTTAGGGTCGCGCGCATGGTGAAAAAGCTGGTTCTTTCTCTTATACGATTCTATCAGAAGGCCATCTCTCCGAGTTTTCCGAGATCTTGCAGATTCTGGCCTACCTGTTCCGATTATGCTATCGAGGCCATCAATACCTACGGCCTTGCAAGAGGTCTCCTGAAAACAACCTTTCGGGTGATAAAATGCAATCCTTTCCACCCTGGCGGCTATGACCCTGTATAGTTCATTCAAGGAGACTTGATTACATGGAAAAGAAAACATTACTGGCAATTATCATATCGATCGCAATATTACTGATCTGGGACCTGTTCTTTATTCAGCCCAGGGTAGAAAAAGAAACTCCCGATGTTGCCCGGCAGGAAGAGACCACAGATGTAAAGCCGGCTGCGACTGTACTTAAAATACAGCAGCCTGAAGCCGAGACTGCCCTCACAGAAGATGGAGAATCCATCGTTATGGAAACCCCTCTTATCCGAGCCGTATGGAATACAAGAGGCGGCAGGCTGACCTCTGTTCAGCTCAAAGAGTACAAAGAGAGCATGGAAGAAGATTCAGCGCTCGTAGATATCATAAAAACGCCAATGCCGAACCTGAGTCTCAATGAACAGTTTCAGGACGACAATCTAATTTTCCAGGCATCCGAAAAGGGAACACTTTCTTCTCAGGAAGATCCCCTCACACTAACCATGAGCGCCCAGGCGGCGCAGGGTATTATCATACACAAGGTCTACACGGTCGACCCCGGCTCATACAGCATCGGCTATTCTACAATAATCGAAAACAGCACTGATCAGAGGCTGGCCATGAATATCTCGATGCAGATGAATGAAATCTATCCCCTGGATGACAAGTCAAGCCGGTATGCCTTCGAGGGTCCTGTCCTGCTCAACGGCAAGCGTCTGGAAGAATTCAAGATCTCCAAGGTCAAGAAGGTCGGGGGATACAGGAATTTTACCGGAGAGGTAAAATGGTTCGGGTTTGAAGACAAATACTTCCTCAAGACTATCATCCCGAAAACCCCTGAAGAAACATCGGTCACCATCAAACGTATCGATGAAAATACCATCTCTCTTCATTACGGAGCCCTTGCTGCCGAGATAGAGCCGAAATCCAGCTATGAAAAGGATTACCTGATCTTTATCGGCCCAAAGGAGCTGGAAACGCTCAAGTCAACAGGATACGGGCTCCGAAAGGCCCTTGATTTCGGATTTTTTGATATTATTGCAAAACCGCTGCTCATAGCCATGAACTGGATATACTCGTTCACGAACAGTTACGGACTGTCCATAATCCTGCTTACTATAATAATCAAGATTTTCCTGTACCCGTTAACCCTCAAGAGCTTCACCTCGATGAAAGGACTGCAGAAAGTTCAGCCGCTGATGAAAGAAATCCAGGCACAATATAAAGATGACAAACAGAAGATGAACCAGGAAATGATGAAGCTCTATTCGGAACACAAGATCAACCCGATGGGCGGCTGTCTCCCCATGCTTTTGCAGATACCCATTCTGTTTGCCCTCTACAAGGTCTTCTTCTCTGCTATCGAGCTTAGGCATACGCCTTTTTACATTGTCGGCACCTGGCTGCCCGACCTTTCCGCAAAAGACCCCTACTTTATTACCCCCATCCTCATGGGACTGAGCCAGTTCATCATGCAGAAGATGACCCCCGCGACAGGAGACGCCACGCAACAGAAAGTCATGCTCTTCATGCCTGTATTTTTCACGATCCTGTTTTTGAGTTTCCCTTCAGGACTGGTCATTTACTGGCTGATAAGCAATGTCCTTTCAATCCTGCAGCAAGCCTATATAAACAGGAAAGACTCATAGGAGATTTTTAAACATGGCAGAGGAATACAGAGAATTTGAAGCAAAAACAGTTGACGAAGCCATTGCCACGGCAATGCGGACTTTTCATTTAAACTTTGAGCAGCTCGATATCCAGGTGATCTCTGAAGGTTCAAAGGGATTGTTCGGCCTTGTAGGGACAAAAACCGCAAAGATCCTGGCACGGCCGGTACAGGAGTTTGACGAGGATGCACCAGAGCCCGGCGTAGAGGAACCTCCTTCATCTCCGGCACATGATATGGAACCTGAAGTCAGGAGGAATGCACCAATCCCGGAGAATGCACCGGAGATCATTTCGGATCTCCTAACGCACATGAACATGTCTTCAGAGATAAAGATCCGCGAGGACGGCGTGATCGAGATTATAGGAGACGGATCAGGGATCATAATCGGCAAACGCGGTGCAACACTCGATGCACTGCAGTTTATCGTCAACAGGATATTGAACAAGGACAGATCGGAACCTGTCTATGTAACCATTGACACAGAGGGATACAGACAGCGGCACATGGACCATCTCAGGTCAATGGCATTCAAAATGGGGCAGAAGGCACGTCGTACAGGCCAGTCGGTATCCCTGGAAAGGATGAACCCTTATGACAGGCGTATTATCCACCTTGCCCTGAAGAATGACAGCCGCGTGAATACAAAGAGTATCGGTGACGGCATCTTTAAAAAGATCGTCATCATACCGAGGAAGGCATCGAAATAAACACGGATACGATCTTTGCAGAATCCTCGCCAAGGGGATATGGCGGGATAAGCACCATAAGGATCAGCGGGGATCAAACCGTCGAGATCCTCAAAAGAATCACCCTGCGTGAAACATGGCCTCCACATAAACAGCTCTTTACGCATCTGCACGATCAGAACCAGACGTTTGTGGACCAGGCCATGGCAGTATATCATCCTGCTCCCCATTCCTATACCGGCGAAGACATGGCAGAGATACATTGCCACGGCAATCCTGTTCTGGTTGAACGGCTGCTGCAGGTAATCGCCTCCACCCATCTGGCAAGATGCGCTGAAAAGGGCGAATTTACCAAAAGGGCATTCCTGAATGCAAAGATGGATCTTGCACAGGCTGAGGCAGTGGGAGCGCTTATCTCTGCAGGCTCTGCAGCGGGTATTGAAATGGCAGGGGCACTGCTTGACGGTGGACTGTCCAGGAATGTAGAGGCGATCTGCGATGACCTCACGCATATCCTTGCAGAGATCGAGGCATCCTTCATTAACGATGACATGGATGTGAGCAATGAATCCGTAATCGAGGCATTGTCACCAATACTTGAACAGATAGACTCTCTGCTCAAGGGTCAGGATACGGCTACGAGCCTGTACAGCGGCATTTCCACCACCATAGCCGGCCTGCCCAATGCAGGAAAATCGTCATTATTCAACGCAATACTCGGATATCCAAGGGCCATCGTACATGCAGAGGGAGGAACCACAAGAGATATCATACGGGAACGCGTGACCATGGGCGGAATCGATTTCATATTTCACGATACGGCAGGGATCAGAGAGACATCTTCGGGTCCTGAGCGGATCGGGGTGGAAAAGACCATCGAGAATCTGAAGCAATCGGACCTCGTGCTCTATGTTGTGGATGCACGGAAAGGACTGCACCCGGATGAATACAAGTGGCTCGGCCTCGGCAGAAAAACAATCACTGTCATGAACAAGGTCGATCTTGTAGATCGCGGAGAAATAGATGGTCATATTGAAAATACAGTATGGATATCCGCCAAGTATAACTCCGGGATAGACAGGCTTACAGAGGTTATGACAAAGATTTTTTCCATGGATATCCCGAGGGTATTCATCTCTCGCCATGCATATCTCCTGGGAAAGGCACGCGACTGCCTGCAGCAGGCGGGCAGATCCATGGAATCGGGTCTGACGGTCGATGTAGTCAGCATTGACCTGATACGTGCCAGACAGTCTCTTTATGAGCTTGTCGGGAAAGATGCGGATGACGATATCTTGAATACAATCTTCTCGCAATTCTGTGTGGGGAAATGATGCATAAGGATATTCATCGCTGGATAGAAAAGATCAGAGAATATAACCACCTTCTGCATCTGGTCAGCGATGTCATGACTGATGACCTGGAAGAGCATGTCAGCAATACCATGAAACTCCTCGAGTATATTAACGAACCCGCAATTGCCGATTTAGGAAGCGGTTCGGGCCTGCCTGCAATACCCTACAAGATCATGTATCCTGAATCATCACTTACCATGATTGAACGTTCTCAGAAAAAATGCACGTTTTTAAGGCATATCATTGATACACTGAAACTCGAAAACATCGAACTGATCGAGGAAGATCCTCTTGCCTGCGGGGAAAACAGGCTCTTCGATGCAATGATGTCGCGTGCATTCTCGCCGCTCAAAAACCTTGAAAAGGTCTTAGAGAAAACAACAAGGCCCTGTTCACGACTTTACTATCTCTCTACCGGCAGGGAAAATCTCCTGCATATCCGGTCATTTTCCCACATAGGCCATCATGAATATCAATTTAAAAAATATACAATGAACCTCGACATCTACGAGATCACTTCTCGACAACAGGGATCTTCTTAGTCCTGGATTGTTTGTGCTTGGGGAGGTTGACCATAAGCACCCCGTCTTTGAGTTTTGCGTCCACCTTGCCGACATCGACCACATCGGGAATGTTGAACGATCTCCTGAATGATCCGTACTGCCTTTCTATCATATGGTAACTCTCAGCCTGATCTTCATGAGAGTATTGCTTCTTTCCGCTCAGGGTCAGCACTCCGTCACTCACGTCGAGGATAATATCATCCCTCTTAACCCCTGGAAGCTCGGCCTTTATGGTCAGGGATACGTCGTCTTCAAAGATGTCCACATGTGGTATCCACTGACCAGGGGCTCTATTCATTCCGCTGTCCCTTACACTCTCATCGAATACCCTGTTCATCCTGTCCTGCAGGTACAGGATGTCTTTTAATGGATGTCTCCTTTCACTGCTCATATCTTTTCACCTCAGGACATCATGAATTCCATGTCGCCGGAGAGAACCTTCTTGAGCTTCACCTTGACATTGTTTTCAATCTGCCGCACCCGTTCCTTTGAGATACTGTACTGCCTGCCAAGATCCTCAAGGGTAAGGGGATTATCTGCCATCAGCCTCTGCCGGGCAATCTCCTGCTCCCTCTCGGACAGGTTTGAAAGTGCCTGATGTATCTGCGTCTTTACATAAGAAGCCCTCTGCGATTCCATAACCTTGTCTTCCGGATTTGCCCTTGTATCGGCGAGAAAATCCATGAAGCTGGCATCGCTGGAATCTGTCATGGGACTGTCCAGAGACTGGTCCCTGCTGGTAAGCCTTGATATTATCTCCTCAACCTGCTGAGGATCTGCATCGAGGTGGGCAGAGATGGCCTTTGACTGTTCGTTGATATTCTCGTCTACAACATCGGTTTCAACCGAAAGCTTGTTAAGACCATAAAACAGCCTCTTCTGCAGTTTCGTGGTACCAAGCTTCACCTGGGAGACAAATCTCATGATATAGTCGTGAATCATGGCCTTTATCCACCAGACTGCATAGGTCATAAGCCGATATCCCTTGGATGGATCAAATTTCTTCACAGCGACCATCAGCCCTATGGTACCCTCCTGCACGATATCTTCAAGAGGCAGACCGTAGCCGGCATAATCCATGGCTATGCGGACAACATTGCGCAGATTTGAAGTGATCAGGGCCTGTGCTGCATGGATGTCATTATCATTCTTCAGGCGCCAGGCAAGATCCATCTCCTCCTCTTTGCTGAGGACCGGAAATCCCTCGAACCTGCTGATAAGTTCCGAAGCAATGCTGTTTTGAACAACTGGTAACGTCATAATTTTAAATCTCCTTTACAACGATCATCTCAATATCGTCAAGTATCGGTTTTATATTTCCGATAATTTAGATGAAAAAAAACATTGAAGGGTTCATGCGATCCATGTAAACATCTATATCTTGGAGGTTACATTACCGGCATGAAGTTAAGGGCTGCCTTTATAGTGATGATGGTATTGTCTGCCCTCTCAGGGTGTACACACACGGTAAGGAATGTTTCTCTGCCGTCAGATTACCTGCCGGAAAATTCTCTTCCGGAACTTAAGCCCATTGCACCGGAAATCGATCTGAGCATAGCAGTGCCTGCAGTTAAGCAGGAACATCCCGATACGATCACCAAACAGACAGCCTCACCTGCCTACGATATCGACTTTGAGGATAATTACAAGATCCAGCACTGGATCACCCGGCTGTCCAAGACCGATCAGAGGTATTTTCAGGAGAGCCTGTCCAGATTCGATACAGTACGCCCGAGAATGGAAGAGATCTTTCAAAACAACGGCCTGCCCACAGACCTCGTCTATCTCTGTCTTGTGGAAAGCGGAGGTAACCCCAATGCCGTCTCCTCAGCAGGCGCCACAGGGTACTGGCAGTTCATGTCCGGAACCGCGCGCCGGTACGGTCTGAGGATAAACACATGGATCGATGAGCGCAGGGACCTAGAGAAATCAACCCTTGCCGCTGCAAGGTATCTGAAACACCTTCATTCAATATTCGACGACTGGCTTCTGGCAAGTGCAGCCTACAATGCCGGAGAGGGAACAATAACCAGGCTCATGAAGCGGCATCCTGAAATCGATGACTTCTGGGATATCTCGGATACCATGCATATCAAGAGAGAGACCCTTGCCTATGTCCCGAAATTTACCGCAGCCCTTGTCATAGGAAAAAACAGGGAACTCTACGGTGTCAACATTCCGGATTATGGCCGGTATGCAGAACCACCATATGAGTTTGTGACAATCAATACATTCACCTATCTCGACGAAATTGCAGAGGTGATAGGGGTCCCTGAAAGTCATATGCTGCGCCTGAACTCAGAGCTGATCAGGGGATGTACCCCTCCGACTTCCAGGGAATATGCACTGAAGATCCCTCCGGGAACTGCCGGGAAGGTAACGGCATATCTTTCAGAGATCCATGAGCCTCATGTGGAGTATGTTACCCACACAATAAGCAGCGGAGATACCCTGTCACACCTTGCGAAAAAATATTCATCATCCATAAAGGGTATTGCCCAGACAAACAGGATTGAGGCCAATGCAGTCCTCACCATAGGAAAGGAACTCATTATCCCCAAGAATACCGTTGCTGAAAAGCCCAGAGGCAAACATACCTATGTAGTTGCACACGGCGACACCATCAAAAGCATATCCCAGATATACGGCGTGAGCGTACAGGATATCATAGAGGTGAACAATCTTGATGATCCGCAGCTGATCTATCCCAACATGGTCCTCAATATCCCGCCAAAACCCTCGTCTGTCTCGGACAAGAGGTTCACACAGTACCGTGTGAAAAAGGGCGATACGCTATGGGCCATCTCAAGACAGTTCGAGGTCTCCACAAAGGATGTCATACGCTGGAACCAGCTCTCCTCAACAGCCCAGATCTATCCGGGAGACGAGCTCACCATATATCACAGGTGATTGACTTAAAAAATTGGAGTAATGGAGTACTGGAGTGTTGGATAAAGAAGAGACCTAGCGGAAAAGGTAATCCAACCCGGCACAAGGTTTTAACCTTAGACCTTATACCTCAAACCTTATACCCGTAATTCCTTCCATAAACTCATTGAAAATAAATCAGACCGGCACTATACTAGACTCCATGAATTCCACTTGTATTGCCGATTACTTTTGTAACAAGACCCATTCATAGGGAAGGTGAGACAATGAAAAAAACATATGAAGCAATCATTCGTATTCTTTTCTTACTGATAGTTGCAGCATTCTTTGCCGGCTACGCCTCGGCGGCACAATGGGTGAAGACAGACCCTGCAGATGTCAATCTCACAGGGGTCTGGACAACGTACACCACCACAACCGAGATCTTCTGTACCGGGATCAGCGGCGTCATTATCCACCATGACGGTACTGCCTGGGAATCCATGGACAGCGGGGCAGTAGTCGACCTCAACGCCATATGGGGTACCTCGGCAACCGATATATTCGCTGTTGGTGACAACGCCACTATCCTCCATTACAACGGAATCGCATGGTCTTCACAGCTCTCAGCCGGAAACAATCTGAACGCCGTATGGGGAACCCCGGAAAGCAATGTATATGCCGTGGGGAACAGCGGTACCATCCTTCACTATGACGGAACCACATGGTCTTCCATGACAAGCGGTACCGGGTTAAATCTCAACGGTGTCTGGGGAAGCTCGGCAACCGATGTCTTTGCTGTTGGGGAAAATTTAACCATCCTTCACTATGACGGGAGTGTGTGGACTGCATTCACCCCAACATCCAGCACCTACGTGGACCTGAACGCGGTCTGGGGCTAT
>JAFGTK010000218.1 GCA_016934135.1 Deltaproteobacteria bacterium
GCAATCATAAACAAGGCTCAAGGAGGAACAACAAATGAGTAAGGCCCTGCAGATCTATACCATGCTTTCAAAATTTCCATATGGAAACCGGATTGCCAGCAGAGCGGTAACGTTTAAGGCGCCCTATTTCTCTACGATCAAGCCATTGATCACTTCCCTGAAACCCGGGGAATGCATCATCGAGATGAAGGAAAGGCGCAGCGTTCACAACCATCTGGGCACGGTCCATGCGATTGCCATGTGCAACCTGTGTGAGCTGACCATGGGGATGGCGCTGGAGGCAACCATTCCGGCACATCTGAGGTGGATACCGAAAGGCATGTCTGTGAGGTATCTGAAAAAAGGCAAAGGCAAACTCACGGGAAAAAGCATGGTGGATGAAAGTTCATTGCAGCCCGGAGATGTTGATATCCCGGTGGAGATCACCAACACAGCAGGGGAAACAGTGGCAGATGTGAAGATAACAGTATATATCTCACAGCGCCGTTCTTCGTAAGTGGGACATCCCTGTCCGGCATAGTTGCAACCCTGCCCTCCTGGTGCAGGTTAAACAGTTTTCAATGTTACCGCCCCTGGTGCTGCCTCACATGAACTGCATGCCCTGCCTTCTTCTATTATGGTGCCATCGCGCCCTATAACGATATATTTCAGGGGAACATCGATACCTGAGCGGCGTATGGCCTCACGTGCGGCAGACAAGAAGGCCCTGCAGCAGGGAACCTCCATATGCACTACAGTAAGTGACCTGGGCACTGCCCCTGCAAGGATCCCGGAAAGCCTGGAAATGTGTGCCTCAAGATTGTCCAGTTTCGGACACCCCATGGCTACGGCATTGTCCCGAAGCAGACGGCTGTGAAGGTCAGGGTATGCAGCTGCGGCGCAGTCAGCCAGCAGGAGCAGATCCACCCCTTTAAGGAACGGGGCATCGGGTCCGAGAAGCTGCAGCTTGACAGGCCAGTGCCCTAGTTCAGATACCCCTTCATGACTTGCATTGCTTTGGGCAGAACCCGGTTTTCTGGTGAGCGTTGTCATGACCGATGAAGAACACCCGCAAGCAAGCGTCTTCTCGCGTGCTTTATCAGGCAGAATATTGTCTTGTCTGGGTGAGGGCAGATGTTTCCTAACCGCCTCTTCGTCAAACTCATCGGCCTGGCGCTCGACAATGGTCAGTGCACCCTGAGGACACTCACCCAGACATGCTCCGATCCCGTCGCAATAGATCTCCCCTACGAGCCTTGCTTTACCATCAACCAAGGCCAGAGCCCCTTCTGCACAAGCGAGGATACACTGCCCGCACCCGTTGCATTTTTCTTCATCTATCTCGATAATCTGTCTCATTTTCTTCATAGCATGCTCCTTTATGCAAAAACCTTTAGAACTCATGAATACAAACATGAACTGTTTCAACAGGGAAATACTTGACCAGGGTCAATAATTGACTTTTTTATTCTTGCATTCACATTTTGTTACCATTTATGGTGCTGTTATGAATATCCCGCCGGCATTTAAGAATGCAGAACTTTTCAAAGATATGAGCGATGAGATGCTCTCTATGGTTGCACGCCATGCAGCAATGAAAACCTATAATAGAGGCGACATCCTTTTTACTGAAGGAAGCACGGGAACCTGCTTCTACCTGCTGGCCAGGGGAGGGATAAGGCTGTACAAGACCTCTTTTGACGGCAGGGAGATAACCATACGTATTATACTGCCGACTGAAGTGTTTGCAGAGGTTATCCTGTTTGAGAATAAACACTATCCGGTTGGCGCAGTAGCGGTCTCTCCAAGCAGTGCATTCGAGATACCCAGAGATTTTTTTCTATCCCTTCTCGATAATGCGAGTTTCCGCAATGAGTTCATTCGTCTCCTGATGCATAAACAGCGCCTATTAACCGAAAGAATCCTCTACCTTACCTCTTATGATGTTGAAGAACGTTTCTTCAGATTCATCATCGAAAGGTATGGAAGAAAGAAGCTTTACGATCTGGATATCTCGAAAAAAGAGATCGCATCAGCGATAGGAACGATCCCCGAGACACTCTCACGACTGATACTGAGGTTAAAAAAGCAGGGGGCACTCACATGGGAGGGAAAACTCCTTGAAATAGAGGAAGGCTATCTGGAAGACTTTGATTAAGATCAAATAAGCTGATGCTTTGCCTGACCATAAGTTGAAACTCTTATTTTTTAAATTGTCACAATCAAAACAACTCATTGGTTGACCAGTGATTACCCGCAATGAGGTATTTGTTTTCCCTTATCATGGGTATTTATTTTCCTCTATGTCTTTTTTTACAGCATTTTAATTTCTATCTCTTTGTTTTTACTGTTCTTATGTTTGGCATAGACATTGCTCCTCTTCTAACTACTGAATATTTTGAAATATTATATATGGGTTCTTTGGGGGACAGATTGAATTGAAAGGGGGTGTATGATGATGGGAGAAAAGGGAAAGACCCAGGAGGACACGCGGTGCAATAAGGCTGCTACGGTTATCCGGGACCTCATCAAACATGAATGCCAGGGATTCATTCTTCCTCCTTCAGAGGTAAAACGCCTCCTCGGCATACCAGGATATTACCAGACATGGTATCTGCATAAGAAGATCATTACACTGAGAAAGGCTCTTGCAAACAACTACATCTCCATGGCGGTAAGTCCGGAATACGGGATATGCATAACACTCTACAAGGTTCCCAGAGATACTTATGTACGCTTTTCCCCGAGAAATTGAGTTGTTTTTTAAGTAACAATAACTACCCCATGCCGGGCATTTGCCCGGCATTTCAGATAGAAACCAGGGCATATGGCAATAAACACAATTTTTAAACCAAAATACAGCCCAAAAGCACCATATAATTCCAATTTACTATGGACATCCGCTCATTCCCGATTATAAAATAATAAACCGGGTAAGTGATTTTCTCTTGAAATGTTACTCCTTAAATTCAATTCACCCAGGTTCCAGACATAGGAGAAGGTTATGAAGAAAAAAACCGGAATAATGATTCTTTTTGCACTGCTCATACCCTCTATCACATCTATCGTATTCCTGTACGGCTGCAGCGGGGGCAGCAGCAGCGGTTCCTACGGTACGCTGGCAAAGGCAGAGGGCACCTATGCAAAGGTGGGTGTTCTGATTACAGACGGGCCAGCAGACGATTATGACAGCATCAAGGCGACCATCACCTCGGTCTCTCTTATACCGGCAGGCTGTGAGGATGGTGATGATTGTGAATCAGTATCTCTTTTTTATTCAGAAGACGGGTATGAAATTGATCTCCTTCAGTACAGGGACGAGGATTTTCTCCTTACCCTAAATGAAGAAGTGCCTGCAGGCACCTACAGCAAGATACGGCTTGGAATATCCAGGATAGAGCCTTCAGGCGGCCCATGCGATGAGATGGAGGTGAAACTCCCGAGCGGCAAGATCGATCTCAACCCCCAGGGGTCAATTGTCATCGAAGAAGGAGAGTCCCTGTATATCAGGCTCGA
>JAFGTK010000219.1 GCA_016934135.1 Deltaproteobacteria bacterium
AAGGCCCTTATCATGGAGGTGAACACGACCAAGGATTTCAAGGTGGGTGTCGAGTGGACAGGGTTTGAAGACTTTACTTATGATGGCGGTGAGCGGAAAGGTGGAGTATTCGCGCGTACAGGCCAGGGCTTTGTCACCAGCCCGGGGGATCTCCCTTCCGGTGCCCTGTTCGGTATTATTGGGGAAACGATTACGGTCGGCAGCGGCGATACAGAGATAACATTTCCCAACATGACCTCGTTTGTCAATGCCATGGCAACGGATTCCGATGTGAATATCCTCTCCACACCTCAGATCATCACAATGGACAACAAAGAGGCCGAGATCAAGGTGGGAGCAAATGTACCCTATGTAACCAAAGAGGACACCGATACTACAAACATAAACAGGACAGTGCGTACATTCGATTACCGTGATGTGGGCGTGACCCTGCGTCTGACACCCCAGATCAATCATCAGGGCAATATTCGAATCGAGCTTTTCCAGGAGAATACCACGCTGGTCCCCGGCCAGGGCGAAGAAGAGTATGCACCGACCACCCTGAAGCGCTCAGCGAACACTACTGTGACGGTAAAAGACGGTTTCACCATGGTGATTGGAGGCCTTATCGGTGACAACCTTACCCTGGGTGATTCCCGAGTGCCTCTGCTGAGCAAGATACCGATACTCGGTTACCTGTTCAAGTCATTATCAAGAGACAGGGAGACAACCAACCTGTATATCTTCCTTACACCGCGTATTATCGATACCGACGAGAAGGTCGAAAGTCTCTACCAGGAGAAGTACAAGGAGCTCAAAGAGGCGGAGAAGCGTATAAAAGAGGGGGAGGATATTGAAAGTCCAAAGCCTTGAAGAAGTACTGCTGGACATGAATCTTGTCGACGAGTCTTCACTGGAAAAGGCCCGCTCGGTACAGAGAGAAAAGGCAGTCCCCTTAAGCGATGCCCTCCTTTCTACCGGTATACTGAGCGATCATGACATGATCCAGGCCTTATCGAGGCAGTGGAATATAACCCTCATGAACATGATAGGTGAAATCGAGGTGGATCCTTCTATTATCGATAAACTGCCTATAACCTTCCTGAGAAAATATGTAATGGTCCCTGTAAGGTTTCATGGAGATTCCATGGTTGTAGCGGTGAATGACCCCACCAATCAGGAACCGCTTTTCGACATATCCAAGATCATGGCGCTCAAGGATATCAAGCGCGTACTTGCGCCCAAACAGGAGATCCTCGCTGCCATCAACAGGCTTGTCGCCATGAAGGAAGAGAGCGCCAAGGATATCATGGAGGATATGGAGGAGGAAGAGGACGAGATCCTCAAAGACCTCGAAAGCATTCAGGATATCACAGTGATGGAGACAGAGGCCCCCATCATACGCATGGTGAACAGGCTCATGGTTCAGGCATTCAGGGAAAGGGCCTCGGATATACATGTGGAGCCCTACGACAGTGATGTAAAGGTGCGTTACCGGGTGGACGGCATACTCCACGATGTCCTCACCCTGCCCAAGAGGATTCACTCTGCCGTTGTGTCGCGTATAAAGGTAATGGCGACCCTTAATATCGCTGAGAAGCGTCTCCCCCAGGACGGCAGGATTGGTATCAAGCTCGGCGACCATTCTGTGGACATGAGGATATCGACTGTACCTACGGTCAATGGAGAGCGCGTTGTGATGAGGCTTCTGGACAAATCCTCGGTCCTGTTCGGGCTTGAAGAACTTGGCTATTATCCGGATGATCTAAGTGCCATAGAAAGGCTGATCAAACAGGAACACGGTATTGTACTGGTAACAGGCCCCACCGGCTCGGGAAAGACCACGTCGCTGTACTCCATGCTCAACAAGATAAACTCCCCGGATAAGAATATCCTTACCATCGAGGACCCCATCGAATACCAGCTCAAGGGCATCGGCCAGATCCCGGTAAACGTCAAGGTGGGGCTGACCTTTGCATCAGGACTGCGCTCTATTGTCAGACAGGACCCCGATGTGATCCTTGTCGGTGAGATCCGGGATCTCGAAACCGCAGAGATAGCCATACAGGCTGCTCTTACCGGGCATCTGGTGTTCTCTACCCTGCACACGAACGATTCCTCCAGCGCCATAACAAGGCTGATTGATATGGGTATAGAGCCGTTTCTGGTAACATCCTCGGTGAATGCAATCCTGGCACAGCGGCTGGTGAGAAAGATCTGCCCTGTATGCAGGCAGGAATATTTCCCGGAGGATGAAAGTCTGCTGGAAATAGGTCTTTCAAAGGAGATGCTCAATAAAGAAGGCTATCTCTTCCGCGGCGCCGGATGTAAGGAATGCATCGAAACAGGTTATAAAGGAAGAACCGGCATTTATGAGGTACTCCTCATGAATGATTCCATAAAGAGTACGATATTAAAGACATCGGATTCGAATATCATAAAGAATGTGGCTATCAAGGAAGGTCTGCATACCCTGCGTGAGGACGGTGCCCGCAAAGTAGATGATGGTATTACCACCATTGAAGAGGTGCTGAGGGTAACCCAATAGCAATGGCCAGGCCGAAGAGAGTCTACCGCTGTTCATCATGCGACTACATGTCTCCCCAATGGATGGGGAAATGTCCGGGCTGCAGCCAGTGGAATACCCTTGTTGAGGATATTATTACAGGAGACTCACGACCTGCTGCAAAAAGTTCACGACAGAGCAGGCCTGTTCCCTTCGGGGAGATAGAATCAGCTGATGTTGCACGCAGAAAATGCGGCATCGAAGAGCTTGACCGGGTGCTCGGCGGGGGTATCGTGGATGGATCTCTGGTGCTGATAGGCGGTGATCCGGGTATAGGGAAGTCCACGATCATGCTTCAGATGGCGCATAATCTTGCCGCAAAAGGCATGAAGATCCTTTATATCAGCGGAGAGGAGTCTGCTGTTCAGCTCAAGTTGAGGGGGGACAGACTGGGTGCTGTTTCTGATAATATTCTCATCTATTCCGAGATACTGATAGAGGATATCAAGGAACAGATCAATATCATCATGCCCGATCTTGTCATTATTGATTCCATTCAGTCGATATTTTCCTCGCATAACGATGCACCACCAGGGAGTGTTTCGCAGATCAGAGAATGTGCAGGCATACTCATGGAGATAGCAAAGGGTATGAACACCATTGTCTTTGTCGTCGGGCATGTAACAAAAGACGGATGGATTGCAGGCCCGAAGATGCTGGAGCACATGGTGGATACCGTACTGTATTTCGAGGGGGATAACTCCGGTGCATTCAGAATCCTGCGTGCTGTGAAGAACCGTTTCGGCACATCAGGCGAGATCGGGGTCTTCGAGATGAAAACAACAGGACTTCACGAGGTCAAAGATCCTTCAGCCCTTTTTATCCATGGGCTGGGTGATGATGTCTCAGGCAGTGCTGTCATGGCTACAATAGAGGGCAGCCGGGCATTTGTGGTTGAGGTGCAGTCGCTGGTAAGCAAGACCAGCTACTCCATGCCCAAGCGGATATCCATCGGATCCGATCCTTCACGCATGTCCGTATTGCTTGCCGTGATGGAGAAGCGGGCCGGCACGTATCTGTCCGCCTCCGACGTGGTGGTTAATATTGCCGGCGGGATCAGGGTTAATGAACCTGCAGTGGATCTGGCAGTTGTCATGGCCATAGCCTCGAGCGCTCTGGACAGGCCAATGCCCAAAGGGATTGTATGTATCGGCGAGGTAGGCCTGAACGGAGAGTTGCGGCCGGTGAATCATATGGAATCAAGGATAAAAGAAGCTATAAGAATGGGCTTTACAAGGGCGATAATCCCTCAGGCCAATTATGATACCATTCGAAATATTAAGGGTATAGAGCTCTTGGGTCTGCCCCATGTCCGTTCTGCTCTTGATGTACTCAGGTAAACGCGAATACATTAAAGAGCGATATTTGAGATGTCGATAAAACAGTTATGAGAAGGTATAATATTTACGCATCCGTGCCCATAGCAGGCAGATATGAACTCATGAAGGAGAATCCTCACCCAAGCGGAAAGGCTGATGAGGATTATTGGAATGAATGTTTTACTTGGGAAGATCTTAAAAAGGTTATTCCCTTCCTCAGATCCCAAGGCTGGAAATTCACGATAGAAACAGTTTCAGAAGATGAAATATATGGAAATATCCACATATTTTCATTTACTTACGGGGTAAATCATGAATTCAGAATCGTCAATATTTCCGGCCTGCGAGTTATTATGGCCCTTGATTTCGGAACCCATAAGTCAGTAAAAGAATCTTTAAATCCAATAGGCTATTGACTTATACATGTTATGGTATTAATAATTTTATATAGTTATAATACTTAACGATAATAAAGGAGGTTCATATGGGCACCCTGACAAAAAGCGGGATTATCGACGAGATCGTCTTGAACACAGGCCTTTCCCGGAAAGAGGCAAGTGACGGCATTGAGACTTTCATTGAAATTATAAAACAAGCCCTTGAAAAGAAAGAGTCCGTGAGTATTTCCGGATTCGGAAAGTGGAAGGTCAGAGAAAAGACAGCACGAAGAGGGCGAAACCCTAAGACAGCGGAAGAGATTGTAATCTCGCCCAGAAGTGTTGTAACCTTCTCATTGTCCAATGTCCTGAGATCCAGGCTTACCTCTAAGGGCTGATCCGCCGGGGAACATCAAAGCCCGGATAAGTATAAGAGAAAAATCCACCGGCTTTATAAGCCGGTGGATTCGATGATAGCATATTGTTGCCTGCCTGTTCAACGTTCGAAAAATTACGTAGTTTCACACAAGCATTAACCGCTCTCATCACGGTCATACCGTGCAGATACGGCTTACAAGATAAATATTATTAAGGAATAGGCTTTCCTTCCGGGGAAGCAACGGTTCTGTGAAGGAAAGCCTTTAGATTCTGTAGCTCTTATTCTCCAGGTTCAATTGCATCAGTGGGGCAAACATCTGCGCAGGAACCGCAATCAGTGCATAGTTCTGCATCAATGGTATATTTGTCTTCGCCTTCATTAATTGCCTCGACCGGACATTCGTCAATGCATGTTCCGCAGCAAATACATTCATCAGTAATTACATATGCCATCGTTGCTTTCTCCTTTCTTGATAAACTGCATGGTTGGTATAAGAAATAATCATAAATGGCAAGTCTTTTTTTCGATCAAACCGTGCCATGTATAAAAATTACGCAGTGAGGTATATGAGCTGACAGCATCAAGGAAATTAGTTTGTTTATTTGATGCTGTTTTTAAACATCTTCTTGTGCCAGCTGAATACTCAATACTTTCACCAAAGGAATAATGGTTCCGAGATAAAAGTGCTGTTGATTGTGTTCTTGACCCATGCAGAATTGAACGTGTATGGGAGACAGTGGCAGGTGAGACAATGGAATCTTTTATCGATGAACTGAAAAACCGGAAGTATTTTTTTGACAAAGGTATCTGTTTTGAATGTACCAACTGCGGTTCCTGCTGTACCGGTGAGCCCGGCATCATTTATGTAAATGAAGAGGAGATATCTGTTATTGCTGAATTCGTTGATGTGCAAAGGGAAATATTTGTGCAGAGATGCCTCTATCCATTTCAGGACAGCTACAGTATACAGGAGAGCGCTGACGGACGATGCATATTCTATGAGAATGGTTGTGCCATATATCCTGTTCGTCCGATGCAGTGCAGGACATTCCCGTTCTGGTTTCAGAATATGCGGTCTGAACAGTCCTTTGAAGAAGTAACTCTCAGGTGCCCTGGTATCGGAAAAGGACCGTTATATTCAAAGGAGACGATCCTTGAGTGTATCGGTCAGAGTTATCATCTGTATCAGATCATCATCAAAGAGATCATGGGAAAGACATAATCGATGTGTTTTTAAGAAAGGAAAATGATTTGAACGATATAATTTTTAAGAAGATCGGTATAATACACACACCCTATGATACCATTGAAGGCATGCCGATTCAGCCGAGCGGTGCAATAGGTGTGCGCGGTACGATTGAGCTCCTGCCCGATTATACAGAAGCACTTGTTGATCTGGATGGGTTCTCGCACATTATACTCCTGTATCATTTTCACAAATCTCTAACCTTCTCTCTAAGCGTTGTGCCTTTTCTGGATGACAAGGCTCACGGTGTCTTTGCAACAAGGGCGCCCAAAAGACCCAATCAGATAGGGCTGTCCATTGTGGAACTCGAGCGTGTAGAGGATAATATTGTTCATATCATAAATGTGGATATCCTGGACAATACACCGCTTCTGGATATCAAACCCTATGTGAAGGAATTCGATTATTACGAACCAAGCAGGTCAGGATGGCTCGAGAGAGGGTCGTATTCGGTAAACTCCAGAAGATCTGATGAAAGATTCAAATGAACCGTGCAAATAAATATAAAAGGCAAACAGGGATGCATTATAAGGCTGTAATTTTCGATCTTGACGGAACCCTGCTCGATACCATCGAAGACATTGCCGACTCCATGAATGCAGCACTTGAGAAATCAGGATATGCCGGGCACAGTATCGAGGAATACAAATCCTATATCGGTGACGGGATAGAAATCCTGGCAAGAAGATCTCTGCCAGTGGCCCTGCGCGATGAAGATGCTGTATTGTCATGCGTTGAAGCGATGAGGGATGAATATGCACGGCGATGGCAGGTCAAGTCCAGGCCTTTTGAGAATATTCCGGAGCTTCTCGAATGCCTTGCCGCCCTCGGTGTCAAGATGTCCATCTTCTCAAACAAGCTCGATTCATTCACCAAAGACATGGTTCATGAATTGCTGGGTTCATGGACTTTTCTTGCAGTAAAAGGTTTGACTTCAGGTATACCGAGAAAACCTGACCCAACAGGTGCTGTAGAGATCGCCAGGACCATGCAGGTCGAACCGGAAAGGTGCGTCTTTGTCGGAGATTCGGGTATAGATATGCTGACAGGGCTACGCAGCGGCATGCTTCCTGTAGGGGTTCTGTGGGGGTATCAGGATAAAGAAACCCTCATATCGAACGGGGCCGACACCCTTATATCAGACCCGCTCGATCTGCTGGCACTCTTCAAAAAATAACAATCCTTAAAAATCTGCTAAAGGAAGCAGGCAGTTTCATGCTTATGGATTTATAATAGTTGCGGATACCAGGATGTCTGTAGGTATGGTTATGCCAAGATCCACAACGGTTCTGCCGTTAATGTAGAACTGGGGTACAGGGTCTGTTTTAATAGGCACTGCTTTTATGGGTTTGCCTTTGACAAGGACATCAGCCACTGACTCGGCCAGCATGTTCCCAAGTTTGATATTGTCGGCTACGAAACCGCCAAGAGCACCGTCTTTGACAGGTTTGGACGAAAAGGCGACAACAGGGGTTTTCCCTGAATTACCAAGTATTCTTTTGGTGTTGTCCATGATCATTGCCTGGTTGCCGATCACCATGAC
>JAFGTK010000220.1 GCA_016934135.1 Deltaproteobacteria bacterium
CAGGGTAGGTCAACCTCTTTGAGAAAATTGGCGGCAACCCACGAACCGAAGGAATATCCGATAATGATAACCGGGCATTCCACATATTCCACTGCTGCTGCAAGGTCTGCAATCTCACCAACCCCGTCTTCAAAGGCTCCGCCGCTTCTTCCTACGCCTCGAAAGTTGAAGCGCAGGGCGGAAAAGCCTTTTTCGAGCACTGTATCCCATGCAGCCATCACCACATTATTATGCATGTTGCCTCCCATCTGGGAATGGGGATGGGTGATGATGGCACAAAGTCCTGACGGGGTTTCTTCATAAACAGCTTCTATTCTTGGATTGCTTCCAATAAAAATGTCTGCCATGGCTGTTTATTCTACCGATTTCAGATAGGATTTGCAATGCAAGAAACTTCATGCACTGATTTATCAGGGTTTTTATCGTCGATGGATGCAGACTGCGGCAGTTATCGATGCTTCGGCATGAAGATAACACCGTCTGCCGCAGTGGCAAGGGATACCTGCGGATCGGTGTTCATGGCCATGAGCGTTGGATCTTTTATGCCGGCAAAATATGAGGGATTGATATCCAGGGCAACCGGAAGAAGGTTGTCCAGTGCATCCGGCCAGGTTATGACCGAGAATGCGGTGTAGTTATCAAGATGATCGGCAAGTGACGGTTCAATAACATGCGTCCATTGTATGTCCTTGAGCACATGACGCTGGCCGGCAATGATCAGCCCCTTTGATTGAGGATGTTCCTCCAGATAGGCTGTGACACGCCTTGCCATCCATTCATCACGGGTAATGCTGAACGGGCCCGATGCATCTATGGCAATGATCTCCATGCCCAGTGAGCGTGCCTTCAGAAGGATCTCTCTGTACGAGGGTGATGCAATAATCTCACATACCTCGATAACTTCAACCCCGGCATCTCCACGGCAGAAACTCTCGATCGCCTGCTGCTGTGACGTGGGAATCTCCACGAACAGTGTGTTAACCCCGGCCGTGGCAACAAGTGCCGGTAGAGAATGTATTATAACATTATGAATGTGTGTATTCTTATGGTGCGTACCAATGAGGACGAGCCTGTTTTTAGAGGCCTTTTCCACGAGATAACTGCCAGGTTCGAGTCCGTTCAGGATATGATCCTCGTTGCTTGATGTGATCCCCACAGAGGTAACCATAACAAGACACAGGACAATTATCATGATGCAGTATCGTTGATGTATGTTCATAACAGTACTTTTCGGTATATGCTACAGGCTCTTTAGCACAGATTTCAAGTTTTTAAGAACTCTTTTATTACTGCTTGAAGTTGCTGGTGTTTATCGAGTGAACAGGCTGAGTGGCGAAAATGTGCAGCTCCATGTAGACCTTTCACATATGCTGCAATGAATTTTCTCATGTGCCGGACCCCTTTCCCTTCATCAAAACACAAGCAGAGCATGTCAAGATGCTGCAGCATGACATCCCTACGTTCCTCTATTCCGGCGGAGGGGCCTCCTGAGAGTTCCCTGAAAATCCAGGGGTTGCCGACAGCTGCTCTGCCGATCATAAATGCATCGGCTCCAAGGACTCTTATCTGTTCAAGATCATCTGTGCAGCGTATATCTCCGCTAGCCACAACCGGAAGAGACACACTTTTTCTGATGCCTGATAAGACCTCCCACCTCGGTGTGCCGCGGTACATGTCGGATCTGGTCCGCGGATGCAGGACAAGACAGTCGACCCCGGTATTCTCGAGCATGCAGGCTATTTCTACGGCATTGATGGAAGATGTGTCCCAGCCTGCACGCATCTTCACGCTTACAGGCATACGCACGGCAGACCTTACTGCCTCGGCAATACTGGCGGCCCTGTCTACATCCTTCATCAATGCAGCACCGGCACCCTTGAAAACAACCTTTTTCACCGGGCAGCCCATATTGATGTCTATCCCGTCGAACCCTTCGTCTTCGAGCATACGTGACGCCAGTGATGCCTCATCCGGCGATTCCGTGAAGATCTGCGCAACAAGGGGCCTGTCATCTGCAGGCCGGACAAGGATTTTCTTTGTATTTGCAGTCCTGCGTACCATGCCGGCTGCGCTGATCATCTCAGTATAGCAGATCTCAGCCCCGAACCTTCTGCAGAGCATTCTCATGGGCCAGTTCGTGTAGCCGGACATAGGGGCCAGTAAAAGGCCATTTTTGAGTTGAAGGTTATAGAGAATCATAGTTTTGAGTACATCATTCCCTGATGTAGGTGCAGATGCTCCATCTTTTCTATGATTGCCGTGCGTACGAGGGCCTTTTCCATTGCCCATGCCGGTGCTGCAAGCTCGTCTGCATGGGGATCGCCTGTTATGCGCTGGATAACCATATCCTCCCTGAGATGAGCGAGAACATATGCAGCGGCCTGTGCGTATTCATCCATGCCCAAGGGCCGGTAAAGCCCTTTTATATACATGTCTTCGATCGGTGTGCCTTTTATGATGTAGAGCAGGTGGAGCTTGACATCGGTTACAGGCAGATTTGCTATGAGCCGGGAGGTGTTTATATACTGTTCCATGCCTTCACCCGGAAGCCCGATGATAATGTGTGCGCAGGTTCTTATCGGGTATTGCCCAGTGAGGTTGACGGCATCGATGAAAGTCTTTACGTCATGACCCCGGTTAATCCTTTTGAGTGTCTCGTCATCGGCTGACTGCAGACCGTATTCGACCCATACCAGACGCTCAGGGCCATATGAGCTTATGAGTTCGAGTTTTTCCCTGTCGATGCAGTCGGGCCTGGTGCCTATGGCCAGGCCGATGATCTCGGGATAGGGCAGGATCTTGTCATATATGCTCTTCAGGGTTTCCACATCTGCATATGTATTGGAATATGACTGGAAATAGGCGATAAAGGCCTTTGCCTTGTATCGCCTGGCCATGAAGGTCATCTGCCTCTCTATCTGCTCCTTCAGGCCGATACCTTGGGCATAGGCCCCGGTTCCCGATCCCCTGGGGTTGCAGTATATGCATCCGCCTTTCCTGCCGGTATCACGGTTGGGGCAGCTCATGCCGGCGTCAAGAGAGATCTTTTGTACCCTGCATCCGAATTTCTCACGCAGAAATGAGCTGAGAGACCTGTACGGAAGCCAGGACATCACAGGAAGGGAAAATCAAAACCTTCCAGGTGGAGATCCCTTACGAGCTTTTTCATGATATTCTGGAGTGCTGCATTGACAGGCACGCCTTGTTTCTTGCGTTTTTCGATCATCTCGAATTCTTTTTCACCTGCAAGGTATATTCTCTGTCTGCCAGGGGCCTTTTGAGATGTCCTGATTTCCTGCATTATGGCGCCTGTAATCGTTTTGAAGACATCTATGGAAACAAATCCTTCGATATTGATTGCCGCAAAGAAGTGGCCCAGCTTATGCGGGATGGGGTTTCCCTGGTTGAAGCCGCTTAGGGCCTTTCCAAACTTGCCGCCTGTTAGCGCCCCGCAGAGGATCTCTATCATAACACCCAGCCCGTAGCCTTTATGGCCTCCGAGTTCCTCGCCGGAACCGCCGAGCGGCAGAAGTGATGCTGTGCCCTCGACAAGTGTTCTGAGAAGTTCCTGGCTGTCTGTGGGTTCGTTTCCGCGCTTGTCAATGGTAAGGCCCTTGGGGGTCATCTTTCCTTCCCGTGCATTGACTTCGATCTTGCCGCGTTGTGTAGTGGATGTTGCGATATCGAGGAGGAACGGGTGTTCAGCATCAGATGGAGCACCGAAACTGATGGGGTTTGTACCGATTACGGGTTCCACACCGAATGTTGGGGCAACAGAGGGACGAGCATTGGAAAAGGCCAGACCCAGCATGCCCTTTTCCACAGCCATTGACGGGTAATATCCGGTAATGCCGAAATGAGAGCTGTTTCTCACCCCGACCAGGCCGACCATATGCCTTTTTGCTTTTTCAATGGCGAGTTCCATGGCACGATAGGCGATCACATGACCCATGCCGTCATTGCCGTCTATCAGTGCGGTGGTGTCTGTTTCTCTGACAATGGTCTCTTTTGTGACAGGATTGAGGATACCCTGATTAATGCGTTCCACATACATATTGAATCTGCCGATGCCGTGCGATTCCACGCCTCTCAAGTCAGACTCGATAAGTACCTTGGAACAGATCTCGGCATCTGTTTCAGGGACTCCAAGGGCCATGAGCCCTTCCTTCATGAACCGTTTCAGTTCCGAGTAGTCAATATATGCCACCTGAGCAGTATTCATCATGGTGTCTCCTTGTTTGATTGAAAGTGTCTTTTTCATAATGGGTGTATCTCATAGCAGATGATTATGGTTTCGTGAAGAGGAAAGAAGGGATATCTTTCCCATTACTCCGGCACCCCATTGCTCCAGAAAAAAGAGAGCAAAGACTCTGTGTAGATTTTTTATTGAGTTCGATATGATCACTGTACTGCGTCAACATCAAAGGTCTTTGCATACTTTATGAATGACCGGTGATGTGGGCGCAGGCTGAACTGTTTTCTGTATATAATGAAGAAGCTTCTTTTAATGGTATGGCCTTGAATCGGGATACGGCTGATTATTCTCTGCTCCAGTTCCCGACGCACTGCGTGAACTGACAGGATTGAAACCCCAAGCCCTGAGATGACCGCTTCCTTTACCGCCTCTGAAGAGCCCATCTCACATGCGATATTGAACCGGTTCGTGCCGGGCAGATTGTTTGTTCGCAGGTATTCTTCCAGGATAGATCTGGTGGCGGAGCCTTTTTCCCTGAGAATGAACTGCTCCTGTGCTATATCGTCCACTGTAACTGTCTTGATGTTTTCCAGGGGGTTTCCTCTTTTTGCAGCAAGGATCAGTTCATCGTGCCATATGGGCTCACAGCGAAGTCTTTTGTCTGCGGTTGCCTTGCCGATAAAGCCGATCTCGACCTGGCCGCTCAAGACCATCTCCAGGATGTCATCGCTGTCGCTCGACAGGATGTGAACATTTATGTCGGGATGCTTTTGTCTGATGCCGGTGAGCACCCGGGGAAGAATGTATGTTGACGGGATCGTGCTTGCTCCGATGAATACATGGCCAGTTGCGCTGTCTTTCAGCGAGACGATCTTATCCCTGGCTTCATCCCTGAGTTTGAGGATCTTTTTTGCATATCCGTAAAGAATCGCACCCTCATTTGTCAGGGATATGCCGTTTCTTGTACGGTCGATTAGTCTGCAGTTAACAAAGATCTCGAGGTTCTTTATGTGCTTGCTCAAAGAAGGCTGTGACAGCAGCATCTTTTTGGCTGCACCGGAAAAACTCCTTTCCTCTACCAGACAAACAAGTGCATCCAGCTGCTGCATGGTGATATGCCTGAACTGATTGTAATCCATATATAGTCATGAATACATGAGCAGGCAGGTATAATCAATGTTTATTCATAACCTTTTTGAATTTGACAGATTCAAAAAAGGTGAATATGGTTGAAGGCACCAGGCACTAGGCTTGGGAAGAGGATATATTTGGATTTCGAAATTCGAA
>JAFGTK010000221.1 GCA_016934135.1 Deltaproteobacteria bacterium
ATGTGTAAAGGAGATTAAAAGATGGCAGAGGTAGCAGTTGGATTTCTCTGGCACATGCATCAGCCATATTATAAAGATCCGGTGTCTGAAACATATCTGATGCCGTGGGTAAGGCTTCATGCCATCCGCGGATACTATGATATGATCGCCCTGCTTGAAGAATATCCCGCGATACGTTCCACCTTTAACCTTGTGCCGTCACTTTTGACCCAGATCATGGATTATACGGACAATGGCCTTCGGGATACGGATTTTTATCTTTCTCAGAAAAATCCTGCTGATCTCAGCAGCGATGAGAAGAAGCACATCGTATCCAGATTCTTTATGTGTAACTACCAGACCATGATTGCGCCGTTTCCGCGGTATGCTTCTCTCTTCGAGAAGAGAGGTGAGATAAAAAATTCCAAAGATCTCGATGGTATTGTAAAAAAATTCTCTCATCAGGACATCCTTGACCTTCAGGTTCTGAACAACCTGACCTGGACAGGGTTTACTGCAAGAAAGAACAAGGGGATCAGGGATCTTATCAAAAAGGGCCGTTCGTATACCGAGTCAGACAAACGCTATCTTCTTGATTTTCATATAGAGATCATGAAGAAGATCATCCCGTTGTACCGCAAGGCATATGAAGAAGGGCGGATCGAGATTACCATTTCTCCTTTTTATCATCCTATCGGTCCGCTGGTGATGAATGTCGGGTATGCGCTGAGATCCCTTAATACCCCTCTGCCTGATGAGGCATTCTCTCATCCAGAGGATCTCAATGCCCAGATAGTAAAGGCAATATCGTTTCACAAAGAGCTTTTCGGAGCAGCTCCAAAGGGGATGTGGCCTTCAGAAGGTTCTGTATGTCCAGAGATGATAGATCTCATGGGAGAACATGGTATTGCATGGGCTGCATCGGATGAGGCTATCCTTTTTGCAAGTCTCAAGCAGTCAAGGACCGGGGCCAAACTTTATAAACCGTACAGGATGTTATCGGACAAGTCTGCAGTATCTCTGTTTTTCAGGGACAGACCTCTTTCAGATCATATCGGGTTTATGTATGCAAAGAATCAGCCTGAGCAGGCTGCAGACAACTTCATGCATCATCTGGACAATATACGCAAAGGTTCAAAAGCGTATGATTTCACCCCGTTCATATCTATTATCCTTGATGGTGAGAATCCCTGGGAATATTATTCAGACAGCGGCGAGGGATTTCTTAGAAGCTTGTACTCTCAGCTGGAATCGACTCCAGGGATACAGACATCCACCTATAATGATTTTCTGGACAAGAACCCTCCTGGCCAGAGCATAGCAAACCTGTATACCGGAAGCTGGATCAATCATAATTTTGCCATCTGGATTGGTCATGAAGAAGACAGGAAGGCCTGGGAATATCTTGCACGCACAAGGCGCTATGTAGAATCAAAGGGCTCAGATGCACACCAGCTTGCCTGGGAAGAGATCTATATTGCCGAGGGCAGTGACTGGTTCTGGTGGTATGGCGATGATTTTGTAACAGTCAATGACGAACAGTTTGACAGACTTTTCAGGCTTCACCTGGCGAACTGCTACACGCTGCATAACGATACTGTGCCGGAAGAACTCTCGCAGAGCATTATAACCCCGCATGATGTGGCCCCGGAAAAGATGCCTGTCGGGTTTATTCACCCGGTGATCGATGGAAAGGTTTCTCACTTTTATGAGTGGGTCAAGGCAGGGTACTATGTTGCCTCAAGCGGTTCAGCGAGTATGTACAGGCATCAGCAGTACCTGTCGCATCTCTTTTTCGGATTCGATTTGGAGCATCTCTATATCAGGATGGACTTTCTCAATACCTCGGAATATCTGACTGTCCAGATGAATGTACTTTCTCCCGAAGCTGTCCGCATTTCAATTCCACTTGCCGGCAAGGTCATGTCCCTGACCAGACCCGGCGATAATTCATTTGAAGCAAAGGATCATCTTGACAGTGTTGCCTTTGACAGGGTTCTGGAGTTCAAGATCCCGTTCAAACTGCTTGGAGCTGTTCCCAGACAGCGAATACGGTTCTCGTTGTGTCTTAAGGATAAAGGATTCGAGGTTGAAAGGCACCCTTCGAACGGGTTGCTGTCAATTGTCATTCCTGAAAAAGATTTTGAAAAGGTGATGTGGCATGTCTGAAAAAATATTGCTTGCTTTCTGCGTTCATTCTCACCAGCCTGTGGGGAATTTTCCTGCTGTTTTTCGCCAGGGATCTCACGACTGCTATCTCCCCCTGCTGAGGATACTGAAAGACTACCCGCAGATCAGGATGAGCCTTCATTATACCGGCCCGCTTCTTGAGTGGTTTGAGGCGAATGAACCTGAGTTCTTTCATCTTGCTTCCGAACTGGTTGAGCGTTCCCAGATAGAGCTTGTAGGAGGAGGGTTTTACGAGCCTATTATCCCTGTCATACCCCAGGTCGATACCGAGGCACAGATTGCATATTCGAAACGCTATCTTGAAGATACATTTGGCGTCAGCCCGCGGGGTATGTGGAGTGCTGAGCGGATATGGGATCCGGGTGTCCCGAAGAAGATCGCCG
>JAFGTK010000222.1 GCA_016934135.1 Deltaproteobacteria bacterium
CTCAAGGCCGCCCTTGCAATTCAATGATGCACGCATTACAATGCATTCCAGGTTCAACGGTGGAATGCATCGAAGTACAATGGTATTGAAGGAGATCGAATCTCATGCCCGGAATATTCGCGCTGATGCTGCACAGCCACATACCCTACTGCCGCAAATCCGGAGTATGGCCGGCAGGAGAGGAATGGCTTTTCGAAGCCATGAACGAGACATACATACCGCTGCTGAGGTCTCTGCGGTCTCTCTATTACGACGGAATACGGCCGAGAACCATGATCGGCCTGGTGCCGATACTCATGGAACAGCTTGCCGACGAGTACATGAAGGACCGTTTCTGTGAGTATATGGAAGACAAGATACGCCGCGCCCGAGCGGACATCGATCGTTTCCGGTCCGACCCTGCAAAGCAAAGGGTTGCCCACTACTGGCTTGAACGCTTCGAGGCAAACTACAGCGCCTTTACCTCGGACTTTCACCGCGACATCCTGGGCACACTCAAATGGCTGCAGGACGAGCATGTGATCGAGGTTGTCACATCAGCCGCTACGCACGGATTCCTGCCGCTTCTGGAGAATGACAGTGCGGTCTTTGCCCAGATAAGGATCGGCGTCGAGACCTACAGGAGCTATTTCGGGTGCAGCCCGCGGGGCTTCTGGCTGCCGGAATGCGCCTACCGGCCTGAGCAGTTCTCTGACAGAGACAAGCGTATGCGCAAGGGCATCGATGAATGGCTCTTAGGCGAAGGGATCGAGTACTTTTTTATAGAGAGTGTAGGCATCATGCGTGCCTCCTTTGTCGAGAACCTCCACCAGGAAGCAGGTCCGAATCTTTTCCGGGGATACAAACTGCCTTCAGGGGTCTGCGTGTTCGGCCGCAACGAGGCCACGGGCAAACAGGTATGGTCACCCGAGACAGGATACCCCGGCGACCCGTACTATCTGGAGTTCCATCAGAAGGACCCGGAGTCCGGGCTGCATTACACAAGGGTGACCGGCAAGGACAACAAGCAGGTCTATGACCCGGAAAAGGCATCTCAGCGTGTGGAAGAACATGCCCGCCATTTTGCAGGCCTTGTCTCGGATATTATCGATAATGCAGGCACAGGGGTGGCAGAGCCTGTAATCGTCTCTCCATACGACTGCGAACTGTTCGGCCACTGGTGGCACGAGGGTGTTGACTGGCTCGAAAAGGTTTACCGGGAACTGGCTGCAGAAGATACGGCTGCACTGAGAAGCCTGTCGGAATATCTTGACCAGTACCGGGATGATCTCTCCACAATCACCATGGAGCCGAGCACATGGGGTTTGAACTCCGACTATACGGTCTGGCTGAACCCCGAGCACGGGTGGATCTGGCCGTATATAAACTCATGCTCGGTCAAGATGGAACAGATCCTTGCGCAGGTTCGCCCATCCGACGAACGCGGAGAACGCATCATTCGCCAGATGGCCCGCGAACTCCTGCTCATGCAGGGCAGCGACTGGCCTTTCCTGCTGTTCACCACGCAGGCAAAGGAATATGCCAACCAGCGGTTTCATCATCACCATCAGCGTTTCCAGAAACTCATCTGGGCTGCTCAAGACCTCGGTGACCATAAAAGGTTGAGCGAAACGGAGCTGAGCAGGATAGAGGATGTGGACTGCCCTTGGCAGGACCTTGACTGGAACATTTTCCAGCGCAGGGAATAAAAACCGGGCTTCAGGCACTGGTGTTGATATTTCGGATTTTAGAATTGCGGATTTCGAATTTAAAGAGGGAAAAAACCTGGCATCATGTGTTGAGGTGATAAAAATGAATGATGCGCGCAAAGGAAGATTTACCATACGCACTGCCGGTATACTGTTTATCCTGTCTGCAGTGCTTGAGGTCTTCTCGTTGACATCGGAAATGCCTCTTCTGGGTGCGGTGCGAAGCGGAACCCTGGCAGCATTTTACCACCTTTTCTACGCCGGGCTGTTCGTGGCCATAGGTGTCGGCCTGTGGGTTCCCAAAAAATGGGGAATAAAAGCGGCTCTTACAGGGGCGATATTCTACTCCCTGGACAAGATCCTTTTTATTCTGGACAGTGCAACCATGGAGACATACCTGCTGCAGCTGATAGGAGACTACAGCGAGATCTTTCAGATAATCGACAAGCAGTCCTTATTTCAGGCCATTACCTTGATGTACCTGCTGTTTATTGCAGGCTGGTGGGGGTTTGTGGGTTACCTTTACCTCCGAAGGCAGTATTTTGATGCTTTGTAAAGACAGTCCTGCAGATGCCCGTCTATGGAAACTGCGGATTTCACCATTATTATATAGGAATATCGCCGGATAATGTAATGAGCTTCCTGACAACCATAAAGAAAATTCCGGTGCGGGAACACATACCATTCAAGGAGGGGGGGGTAACTATGGCTACATTTTTTATGTTCGGAAAATACTCAACCGAAGCAATCAAGGATATCAGTGCAAAACGCACAGGCAAGGCACAGACGCTTATCGCGAAGTACGGCGGCAAGGTGAACTCCATGTATGCCCTTTTCGGCGATAAGGACCTTGTATTTATCGTAGACTTCCCCAAGCCGGCCGATGCAATGAAGGCATCCGTGGCCCTGACCAAACTGACCGGCATCGCGTTTTCCACTTCTCCTGCCATACCTGTAGAGGAATTCGACAAGATAATGGGCGAGTTGTAGACTGATGCAGAAGATCATCGATGATGATCTTCTGCAGTACCATTCTCAAACTATGCCATGGATTCATTGCTAGTCTGTCGATTTATCCTGATATTCCTGCGGAAAGGATCATCGATATTCCGCCTGTATCACAGGAAATATCCATACTTTTCCGTCACCATCTGTGCTTTTCCATTTACAGGACAATAAAATCATCCGGGGTCGGGCCTTGTGTTTCGTTTTTACCCGGCTAATCTTATACATCAGCACGCAAAAAGGGGACTGCACCGACGAACAGAAATCATTACAAAACAAAAGGAGAATCCCATGATAAAACTTAATGTTATCCTGAGATCCTTTGCCTCACTTGCCGTGATCTGTTTCGTTCTTAGTGCCGTTGCAATCCATGCCGGAGAGAATGCACAGGAAAAGAGCGCATCCACGAAAGAATACATCCGGGCAAACAGCATGATGCATCATGGTATGAACATCGCGTATTCCGGAGATGCAGACCTTGATTTTGTACGGGGAATGATCCCGCACCACCAGGGAGCCATTGATATGGCGCGGGTTGTTCTGAAGTATGGAAACGATAGGGAGATCAGAAAACTTGCAGAATCGATCATTGAGGCACAGGAACAGGAAATAAAGATCATGAGTCAATGGCTGGCAGACCATGAATAGCTGTGCATTCCTGTGTTGCAGCTTTCATCGTTCCCGGCCTTATTCGGCATGTCAGGATTCATGCAGCATGCCGCTTCATTTCTGCAAACATCATCTTGCGCCTTCTCAGGCGCCGGGGAGGTATCCATGAAATGTTACAGACAAATAGTATTCAGCGCATCGCGGGTTATTATTATGACCTTTGTTCCCGCGGTTTTTCTCTGCATCCTGTGGCCCGCAACTGTATCCGGGGCTGAAAAGACCGTTATTGAATTGTGGTCTGAGGTCAGTGTCCCTTCTGTACCGAAACTGCAGGCATTCAAAGCGGACCCGAAGACAACCGCGCTTCTGATCCTTGACATTGAAGAGCGCACCACAAACATCACCAGACGCCCCAGGGCAGTGGAAACAGTGCCGGCTATCGAGAATCTGCTGGCAAGGGCCAGGGAAAAAGGCATGCCCGTTGTATACAGCACTACCCCAAAGGCGGATCCGGGAGAGATCCTGCCGCAGATAGCCCCGCGAAAGGACGAACCCGTGGTAAGATCCAGCGTGGACAAGTTCTTCATGACCAATCTCGAC
>JAFGTK010000223.1 GCA_016934135.1 Deltaproteobacteria bacterium
AAAGGTGAATGATCCCTGTACTGTATGCATGCCTCGAACTGTATTGGCCGGACCTGAAGGTGCCCATTTCTCGGGCGGATTCTTCAGGACCGTCACTGCACTCAGCACAAGACAGAAGCTGATCGCCCCCCACCAGAAGAAGGTGTCGGCAACGCCGATCTTCATGATAAGCGACGGACCTGCGTTTCCCATGATGAATGAACCTAAGCCGTAGCCCATTACTGCCAGCCCGGTCATCAGGCCCCGCTTGTCCGGGAACCAGCGTATCAGGGTGGTGATGGGGGTGACATATCCGAATCCGCCGCCCAGACCTGCAATGATCCCGTAGGCAAGGTAGAGGAGCCAGACATTTGCATGGATGTTTGCAAAGCCGGCAAGGACAAGACCTGTGCCGAAGAGTATGCCCCCTATAGTTCCTACGAATCTCGGACCTTTCCTGTCGACCAGAACCCCTCCCAGGGCTACGGAAAGGGCAAACATCGCGGCATATATCATGAAGGCGCCCTGCGTCTGGGTCTCACCCCATCCGTGAGCAGCCATCATGGGTTTTTTGAATATGGACCAGGCATAGACCGTTCCCAGGCATAGCTGCATAACGACAGCTGCTACAGCTATCCACCAGCGTTTCATCTCCAGATTGTCCTGCTTCATATGCCCCGGTCTTTCCTGCCTATTAATTAACCGTATCAGAATAAGTACTAATTCCTTGGTGTGTAAAGAATATTATGAGGTTATTAAAAGATTTCGTTAAGATGATACCCCGCAGCTTGCAGCGGGCACATCAAGTTCTATTCAATGTCTATTGTCAATTTCTAATGAAAAATGTGGGATTATATCGACGGCGCGCAATGAGAGCGAAACAGATACCCGGATTTTTCCTGCAGTCAGGCTTCCAATGGAAAGGCTTGATAAATCCTGCACGGCATATTATTACTGAATGAACCGATATCACAAAGAAGCGCAATTGTGTGCATGTACGATGAAAGATCTTTTGCAGGAAACAACATGATGCGTTTTCTTGCCGGCCGGTATCCAACACGATCGGGAGGTTTTTGCCCATGCCTGATAAACCGACTTACGAACAGCTGGAAAAAAGGATCGAGAGACTTGAGCGGGAAGCCGTTTCCTACAAGAGAACAAAAGAGGCCCTGAAAAAGTATGATCTTATCTTTTCATCCGTCCAGGACCCGATGGCGTATATCGATAAGGATTATCTCTATCGGGCTGTCAATGATACGTATCTGAGAATCTTCAGGAAGACCAGAGAGGAGATCGTAGGCCATTCTATTGCAGATCTTCTGGGTAAGCAGGTTTTCGACCGGCAGATAAAGAAGCATATCGACAGGTGTCTGGAAGGCGAAGAGGTCAATATCGAAGACTGGTTCAACTATCCGACATGGGGAACTCGCTATGCTATTATAACCTACTATCCCTTTGTCGAGGATGACGGCACCGTATCCGGGGTTGCAATAATAGCCCGTGATATAACCAAACGCAAAAAGACAGAGGAAAAACTCAATAAAACAACACAGGCGCTGATTATCAGAAACAAGATAGATCAGATCCTGCTGAAGACCTCTGATCAGGAAATGTACACCAAGATTCTCAACATCATGATCGAGGGCACAATAAGCAGGTACGGGACATTCGAATACATCGACCAGGGGGGCGGCATTAGTTATATCTCCATCTCCACCAAGGGTTCCTCACTGATCTCGATTCCGCAAAAAGGCACGGAGATCAGCGATAATCAATGGGAGGCACTGTGTTCGCTTGCACTGACGGATAAAAAGATGCACTATACCAATACGCCGATAAAGGCCGGCGAAGAAGGTCTTGTTATCGCAAAATCCATTGTTGTCCCTATCGTTTACCAGGATACGGTGATCGGCACCATAGTCCTTGCCAACAAGGAAAAGAACTATATAGAGAATGACCGGCGCTTTCTGGAGCCGATTGTAAAACACATAGCCCCGATAATCCATGCCAGGATGCAGCGTAACAGGGAGGAAAACGAAAGGAAACAGGCTGAAGAGGCACTCAAGAGGGCACATGACGAGCTTGAGAGAATCGTCCGGATGAGAACATCGGAACTCCTGGAAACAAACGAGATGCTCAAAACCGAGATCGAAGAGCGCAAACGCATGGAAGCAGCCCTGCGCCAGAGCGAAGAGATGTTCAGGGCGCAGTACCGGGGTATCCCTGTCCCGACCTTTACCTGGAAGAAATCGCAGGATGATTTTCTCCTGGTCGATTATAACAAGGCCACAGAAGATTTCACCCGCGGGCTGATCTCTAAATTCGTTGGCAAATCCGCAGGCGAACTCTATGGCGACCGGCCGGACATAATCCAGGATATCCATCTGTGTTATGAAAGGAAAAGTTTTATCCGACGCGAGATCTCGTACCGCATGTTCACCACTGACGAGAACAAGTACCTGGCCCTTACCTGTGCCTTTGTGCCTACGGATATGGTTATGGTACATATGGAAGACATAACAGAGAAAAAGATGGCTGAAGAAAAGATGAAACGGTCTGAGAAAAACCTGAGGATACTTTCATCCCAGCTTTTGAATGCCAAGGAAGATGAACGCAAGAGGATATCCCAGGAACTTCACGACAGCGTGGGGCAATACCTCACTTCCATCAAGTTTCATACTGAAAACACCCTCAGCCAGATGGAGAAGAAATCTTCAAAGGCAGGCCTTAAGGCATTGAAAGATACCATACCTATTATCCAGACAACAATAGACGAGGTGAGAAGGATCTCCATGGATCTCAGGCCCTCCACCCTGGACGACCTCGGGATACTTGCCACCATCTCCTGGTTCTGCAGGGAGTTTCAACTGGTCTATACCAACATCAGGATCAATAAGACCATCGATATCGAGGAAGGCGATGTCCCCGAGCATCTCAAGATCATCATATTCAGGACCATTCAGGAATCCCTGAACAATGTGGCGAAACACAGCCAGGCAGATACCGCTGATATTACCCTGTTAAATAGAAACGGAAATATTGAGCTGACCATCTCGGATAACGGCAAAGGTTTCGACGCCCAGGAAAAACTCATGAGCGAAGATTACAACAGGGGGCTCGGGCTCGCCAGCATGGAGGAGCGGGCCGAACTCTCGAACGGTATCTTTTCCATAGATTCGG
Source organism: Deltaproteobacteria bacterium (assembly GCA_016934135.1). GTDB lineage: Bacteria > Desulfobacterota > Desulfomonilia > UBA1062 > UBA1062 > DSAD01. Next base: position 3,160 of record JAFGTK010000223.1, read on the forward strand.
TAAAGGGTCTCGGCACCCTGGTCATGACAACATGGCGGATTTAATAATAACAGCTCACGTTTCCACAAGCCCGTGTTCCATGGCAAAGGTCGTCAGGGCATGGGCGCTGTGCAGATCCAGTTTTTTCATCAGGTTGTCGCGGTGTTTTTCCACAGTCTTGACACTGATGAAAAGCAACTCGGCAATGTCCTTGTTTTTATATCCCTCGGCAACGAGCTTGAGGATCTCTTTTTCCCTGTTTGTGAGGGTGTCCATCACTGAATGCAGCTCATCCTTTTTTCCCCTGAGATATCCTGTGATGATCTTGTCCGAGACACCAGGAGACAGGTAGGGTTCCCCCCTGAGGACATATGATATGGCATTGATCAGTTCCTGATGGGTGGACTCCTTCAGGAGGTAGCCGTCTGCCCCTGCCTTGAGGCTTGCTAGGACATATTCTTCGGTCTTGTGCACGGTCAGTACGAGTATCCTGGTCTCGGGACAGGTCTTCTTGATCTCCCTGATGGAATCGATCCCGCTCATCTTCGGCATTGACAGATCCATGAGAGCGAGGTCTGGTTTGAGTTCGTTAATGACCCTGATGGCCTCAAGCCCGTCTTGTGCCTCACCGACAATCTCAAAATCGGGATTCGACGAGATCAGGGCCTTCAGCCCGTCACGAAGGATTGTATGATCTTCTGCAATTACGATTCTTTTTTTCATACCCTATGCAGCACTACCTTGAATACGATGCCTTACTGGTTGTCATCCTTATCAGTACTTCCTTGAACCGTGCATATAATACCGTATTCAATGGATTAGTAAAAGGACAAAGAACCCGGCCCAGGTTTTTTATCCGTGAACCCCTCGAAACCCGTATGGTCTTCGATACCGGATGTACATGATGATCGGTCGATAACTACGCCATGCATACCATTGTTTTAGGGTGTTAATTCATACAAAATACATGTTCCACCGAATTCTATTATCCATTCATCCCGCGTATAAATAATACAAAGATAAAAAAAGGAGGAAAAAACCATGATTACTCAAAGATACCACGTAATATGTGCTGCTTCCGGGTTATTGAGCCTTGGGTTTATCCTGATTCTGAGTTTTGCAGTGTAGCTTTCATGAAAAGCCGGGATCACAAGGACTGGGGAGCGATGCTTTCGGGTACAGACTTGGGCGCTGCTGCTGTGATCTTCCCTGCAGCCGATGGTTCTCTTTCGCTATCGTTATCACTGCAGCAGTGCCGTTGTTGTTCATGGGTAATGCAGATGCACAAGATTTTTCAGATCAGAATCGGATCAATACATAAGAACTTTCTTCCTGGCTGTCATGCAAATGGATTCCATGCAGAAGACCAAACCGGCAACTACTCAATTCTTCTAAGAAATAGGGGTTTCCGTAGTGATAAATACAGTATCCACCCGATTTATTTTTTTCCAGGCCGGCCGTATTATTACTTATGAGAACGAAACAAGATTGAAAAAAAGAAAGGGGGTAACAAGCTATGGTTATCGGACGAACTGAGTTGAAGATTGCCACCTACGCTTTAGTGTTCTGGGGACTCATCATGATCGCGGGCTTTGCCATTTAGGGCAGCGGACAAAGAAAGGAGGTAACAGCTATGGTTATC
>JAFGTK010000024.1 GCA_016934135.1 Deltaproteobacteria bacterium
AGAAAGAACTCGCCGGCATGAACTACCGCCAGTATACATCCGAACACACGGCAAAGATCCTTTATCAGATCTTTCACCTGTTGTATGAAACAGGAAAGCCGTCTCTGCTTCAGGATTATGAAATCATCATGAAGGACGGGACAAGTTGCATCCATGAATTGTCTACAGCGCTCATCAGAGATTCCTCAGGCAGACCTGTCGGCTTCAGAGGATTGAGCAGGGATATCACCAGGCGCAAGAAGGCCGAAGAGGCATTGAAACAGGCCAGCCTGGTAGTCGAAAACAGCCCTGCAGTGCTGTTTCGATGGAGGGCTGCGCAAGGCTGGCCAGTTGAACTGGTGTCCAACAATGTGGTTCAGTTCGGCTATCAGCCCGAAGACTTCCTCTCGGGCAAGGTCCTGTACGGCTCTATAATACACCAAGATGACATTGAACGTGTGACCGATGAGGTGCAGAAATATTCCAAAGGCAATGTTGCACAGTTTCGCCAGGAATACCGGATCGTTACTCACAGCGGCGATGTCCGCTGGGTGGATGACCGTACAACTCTCGGAAAGAACGCCGACGGGCATATCACCCACTATCAGGGCATTGTCATAGATATCACCGAGCAGAAGCATGCGGAGGAGACACTTCAGGAAAGCGAACAGCGCTATCGTTTCCTTGCCGAGAGGATGAACGACGTCATCTGGATGGCTGATCTGGAACTGAAGATCAAATACATAAGCCCTTCTATTGAAAAAATTACAGGGTATACCCCTGAAGAGTTCCAGCACAAAGATTTACAGGAATTATTAACCCCTGAATCTTATACCCGTGCAATCAATATCCTGGCTGAAGAACTTGGGCATGAAGGCAACATAGGCATTGACCCGGCAAGAAGCGTCATGATCGATCTGGAATACTTAAGGAAGGACAGCTCCAAGGTATGGATGGAACTTCTCGTCAGCGCCATCAGGGACAATACCGGCATGATCACCGGGATACACGGCGTATCCCGTGACATAACCGAATACAGAAATGCGGCCATGGAAAGGGAACATCTTGTAGACAGACTCCGCAAGGCACTGGCAGATGTCAAAACCCTGAGCGGGCTAGTTCCCATATGCGCAAACTGCAAAAAGATCCGCGACGACAAGGGCTACTGGAATCAGATCGAAAGCTATATTTCGGAACACTCCAATGCTGTTTTCACCCACGGCATCTGTCCCGAGTGCGCAAAGAGGCTCTATCCCGACTACAAGGACAAATAGACCCGCATAAAGCTTTTACTGTTCTTCCATGTCCTCGGGCAATTCATCTTCCAGGGGCTCTTCTTCCATATTCTCTTCCTCTGGAAATTCCTCCTCCAGTTCCCTGAAACTGGTCACTGTAATGGCATAATCCCCGTCTATCTCATCTATTATACCGGTAACGCTTACCCTGGCACCATCCAGCAATACCAGTTCCTCCCCTTTGTCATCTGCAACCACCACATAGATTCGGCCGTCATCGGTTTCTATCTCATAGCTGCTGTATACTGTTCCGATAACAGTGCCTTGCTGGGCATAGATAACCGTGGAAGAAAAAACCAGTGCCGAGAAGATACAACAAAAGACCAGAAACCCACATCCTTTTTTCATGTTTCATCCTCCGATCTTTGTAAAACAATCATTTCTAAGTATAGATCAAACATTTCAAAACAGTATATCAATTTCTTATTATAATCGTACAGGGACCGCTGCCTGCAGTACATTTATCATTTATATTCATAATCTTTATTTTACAAGCTGTATTTCATCATGAATTTGTTGTATTTGACGGCCCTGAGTTCTCAAGGGAAAACCATGCAGAAGAACCCGTGATTGACAATACCCGATCAAGCTGATTCAACATTGTCTCATGGATATTATACTTATCAATCCTCCTGTTACAAGGCCGTGCGAACCTCCAGCAGGGCTGGCAAGGCTTGTCGGGGCATTGCGCAGCCATGGATGTTCATACCTGGCCGTGGATTCAAACATCGAAGGGCTGATCTTTCTTCTTGAAGGCAATGCGGAATCTCAGGATACCTGGACAAGGCGCGCTGTCAATCACCTGGAGGGAAACCTTGCAGCATTAACGAGCGCAAAAGGCTTTGAAAACATGGGCAGGTATACCCGTGCCGTGACCGAACTCAACCGCATCCTTGTTTGCACATCCAGGCAGGCCAATGCCCATGTAACGCTGGGCAACTTTTCCCAGGCCGGCCTGTCGCCGGTATCCAGCGCCGACCTGCTCTGCTCGGCCGAGCAGCAAGAAAAGAACATATTTTATCCCTATTTCAAAAAGCGCCTCCTTGCCCTATTCGAGAAATATTCTCCGCACACAGTGGGTTTCTCACTGAACTACCTGAGCCAGGCCATTACCTGCTTTGCCATGGCAGGCTTTATCAGAACGGCCTGCCCGGATGTCAAGATAGTGCTCGGAGGAGGTCTTGTTACTTCATGGATGAAAAGGCCGGACTGGAACAATCCTTTTTCAGGTCTCATAGACGATATGACGGCAGGGCCGGGCGAAGAGCGTGTCCTGAGCCTTGCCGGGGCAGAATATTCGGGAGAAGACCCCCTGCCCGATTACAGTCCTTTTAGAAAAAACAGCTATCTCTCTCCCGGAAAAACAGTCCCTTTCAGCACGTCCTTCGGCTGTTACTGGGGCAAATGTTCATTCTGCCCGGAAAGATCGGAGGGGAACAGGTATTCATGCCTGAGCAAAGACAGGGTTTTCTCCGATCTTGATTGTATCATTGAACAGGAATCCCCGAACCTTATCCATCTCTGCGACAATGCCTTGAGCCCGGCCCTGCTTGAACGGTTTGCATCCAGGGAGATTGCGTGTTCATGGTATGGATTTGCAAGGATCACCCATCACCTGTGCGATCCCGACTTCTGCAGTGCACTCAAGAGGTCCGGCTGCGTGATGCTCAAACTCGGTCTTGAATCTGGCGATCAGCGCGTTCTGGATGAACTGGGCAAGGGTATCAGCCTCGAGGTAGCGGCTTCGGCATTGAAAACCTTGAGAAATGCGGGAATAGCAACCTATGTATACCTCCTGTTCGGCACCCCGACCGAAGATGAGGGCAGTGCCCGCAAGACCCTTGACTTCACGGTGAAACACTCTGAGAGCGTTGATTTTCTCAACCTGTCGATCTTCAACCTTCCCAGGGAAGACACCCGGGAAAAAGCGCTCGAGACCTTTGACTTTTCCAAGGGTGATCTTTCCCTGTACCAGGGGTTCATCCATCCCCGGGCATGGAACAGAAACAACGTGCGGCAGTTTCTCGACAAGGAATTCAAAAGGCACAGCGCCATTGCACCCATTGTCAGGAACGATCCGCCGGTTTTCACCTCTAACCATGCTCCGTTTTTCGTTCTTAACCGCAGGGGATAACCGGGTTCACAATACATGCGGCCTCATCTCGAATAAAATCTCATGACTGTGTCTGCCCTCGGAGATTGACAGGGGCGGAACAATAAAGATAGAGGAGTTGAATGAAAGAATCCTATTACACCACAATTGCCGGGGAACTCGGAGTATCACCCGGGCAGACAAAGGCGGTCGGCCTTCTTCTGGCAGAGGGAGCAACAATTCCGTTTATTGCCCGCTACCGCAAGGAGAAGACCGGCTCGCTTGATGAGGTGGCCATAGCAGCGATAAAAGACCGGCTCGAGGAACTGGAACTGATAGATGCCAGGAGAGACGCGATCATCAGATCTCTGAGCGAACAGGATGTGCTGAGCGCTGAACTTGGCACGGCACTGGAAAACGCCCGGACCATGGCTGAACTCGAAGATATCTACCTCCCCTTCCGCCCGAAACGAAGAACCAGGGCCATGATAGCAAGAGAAAAGGGACTCGAAGAACTGGCACAAGAGATCTTTTCTCAACGAGGAGGAATCGATCCGTTTGAAGAGGCACGGGCATACATAGATTCGGAAAAAGGGGTTGAAGACGAGACCGACGCCCTGTCCGGGGCCAGGGATATCATTGCCGAGCAGATTGCAGAAAATGCAGACATACGCTCTGCCATGAGAAGGCTCTTTGAGAAAGACTCTGTCATCAGGTCAGAAGTCTACACCGGAGCAGAAGATAAGGCAGCCACATACCGGGATTATTTTAACTGGGAGGAACTCTCTGCAAAGGCACCTTCGCACCGCATCCTCGCCATGTTCAGGGGAAACAGGGAGGCGTTCCTGAAGCTCTCTGTCCGGCCGGACGAGAACAAGGCCCTCAAACTCCTTCATACACTGGTATGCAAAGGCAGCAATGCATGCACCGAGCAGGTCGGCCTTGCCTGTACCGACAGCTATAAACGGCTTTTGGGCCCGTCAATGGAAAACGAGCTGAGGGCGGCACTGAAAGCACGTTCCGACGACGAGGCAATTAAAGTGTTTGCCACAAACCTTAAGGAACTCCTCATGGCATCTCCCCTGGGGCGCAAACGGATTCTTGCCATTGACCCGGGATTTCGCACAGGATGCAAGGTGGTCTGCCTGGATTCACAGGGAGGACTTGTACACCATGATGTGATCTATCCTTCCCAATCTGCTTCAAGTATCAATAATGCGAAAAGAATCCTTCTGGAACTGACAAGACACCATGCTATCGAGGCGATCGCTATAGGCAACGGCACTGCAGGCAGAGAAACCGAGGAATTTGTCCGGGGGCTTTCTCTGACGATCCCGGTAATCATGGTCAATGAAAACGGCGCGTCTGTATACTCTGCCTCCGAGGTCGCGCGCAAGGAGTTCCCTGATCATGACGTTAC
>JAFGTK010000224.1 GCA_016934135.1 Deltaproteobacteria bacterium
GCCGGGAACAGTGAAAATAGTATCCCGGGAAGAGGTGAAGTTCTACTCGCATGTCATGCATATTGTCTCGTGTGTTGAAGGAAGGAAGAAAAAAGCACTCTCCAATATTGATGTTTTGAAGGCCTGTTTCCCTGCGGGTACTGTCTCCGGGGCGCCAAAGGTTCGGGCCATGGAGATTATCGATGAACTCGAAGGCGTGTGCCGTGGGCCGTATGCAGGGGCTGTAGGATACATCTCGTTCAACGGGGATGTCGATACCGGCATAGCGATCCGTACCATATTCATCCGGGATGACAAGGTGTTCGTACAGGCCGGTGCGGGTATCGTGTGGGATTCGATACCGGAAAACGAGATAGCCGAGATCGACAACAAACTTCGTGCATTGAGCTCGGCACTGGGAGGTATTGCATGATCCTCATGATAGACAACTTTGATTCGTTTACCTACAACCTGGTTCAGGCAATTCAGGCTATGGGAGAGGATGTTGTGGTGCGGCGGAACAATGCCCTTACCATTCCTGAGATAAACCGGATGAATCCTTCGGGGATACTCATTTCACCAGGTCCGGGAAGACCGGATTCTGCAGGGATATCACTCGATGTGATCAGGGAGTATAACGAAAAGATTCCCATCTTCGGGGTCTGTCTGGGTCATCAGTGCATTGTCGAGGCCTTCGGCGGGAATATCAGCCATGCCATGCGGGTCATGCACGGCAAGTATTCAAGGATAAGCCATGACGGAGAGGGCATCTTTTCAGGTATCCCTCAGCTTTTCAGTGCCGTGAGGTATCACTCGCTTGCCATGGACTCTCAGGTCATGCCGGAAGGACTTGTTGTATGTGCCACAGCCGATGACGGTGAAGTAATGGGTGTCAGGCATCAGCATCTGCATGTTTACGGTGTACAGTTTCATCCAGAGTCCATAGCCACCGAGTACGGCTGTGAACTCATACATTCATTTATACAAAGAACAAAGGAGGTCGTATGAAGGATTTTATTGAGAAATTGATACTTGGTAAGGATTTGACGGATGACGAGATGGAAAAGGCATTCGATGCGATCATGTCGGGCCAGGTCAATGATATGCAGATAGGTGCCTTTCTCATTGCGCTGAGGGCAAAGGGAGAAAGGCCGTCGGAGATTGCATCTGCAGCCAGGATCATGCGGGAAAAATCCGTGAAGGTCAGTGTTGAGTTCGATGTTCTCGATACCTGTGGAACAGGTGGAGACAGCGCCTCCACGTTCAATATATCCACAGCTGTCGCCTTTGTGCTCGCAGGTGCCGGAGTCAAGGTGGCAAAACACGGAAACCGCTCTGTCAGTTCATCTTCGGGCAGTGCGGATTGCCTGGAGGCCCTTGGTATCCCGATTGATCTGGGTCCGGATGAGGCGGCCCAGTCATTAAGAGAAAAGGGATTCGCTTTTATGTTCGCGCCAAGATATCATCCGAGTATGAAGTATGCAATGCCTGCAAGGAAGCAGCTTGGAATGAAGACCATTTTCAATGTCCTGGGTCCGTTGACAAACCCTGCCGGAGCGGCATACCAGGTGATCGGCGTGTACAACAGAAATCTTATCAGCCCTGTTGTCGAGGTATTGAAGATACTGGGGTTAAAGGGCGCAATGGTTGTTCACTCCGGGTTTGACGAGGTTTCAGTATCCGGCCCTACAGAATATGCAAGGCTGGCAGACGGTCAAATATCTCATGGGCAGATACAGCCGGAGGATGCCGGCATCGCCAGAAAAAGCTCTGATGAGCTTAAGGTCTCCACTCCCCGGGAATCAGCCCATATCATTGAAGAGATCTTTGACGGGTCGCGAAGGGGGGCATGTCTTGAGAGCATCCTTCTTAATGCAGGAACAGCTTTCATGGCTCTCGACAGCAGTATCGATATCCGTGATGGGGTGGGCATGGCAGCCAGGGTGATAAGCAGCGGTGATGCAATGAATGAGCTGAAAAGTGTGAGGCTGTAGTGGAATTTTTGACTCATCTTTATGAACTTTCAAAACAGCGGGTACGGACTATGAAACCCATCGAAGTTGCCTTGGATTACCCTGTTCGTTCCTTAAAAAAGGTGCTTGTCGATATGGCAATCATCGCCGAAGTGAAGTATGCAACGCCTTCGGAGGGCAATCTCGGGATTTCACACGATGCGTCATATCTTGCCCGTGAATATGAGGCACTAGGCGCAGCTGCGATATCCTGCCTGACAGAGCCAAAGTATTTTGAAGGCGATATTGAATATATTTCCAGGATCAGATCAGCCTGCAGTCTGCCTGTACTGATGAAAGATTTTATCGTCGATGAACGCCAGATAACAGCAGGCAGGCAGGCAGGAGCGGATGCATTTCTCCTCATCACCGAGATGCTGAGCATCGAGGAATGTGAACGGCTTTTTTTATTCGGTAAAGGCCGGGGCATGGATTGCCTGGTTGAGGTGCATGGAAAGGACGGCCTGGAAAAGGCACTATATATAGGGGCTGATATTATCGGGGTAAATGTCAGGAATCTTTCCACATTGAAGGTTCATCCGAACCTGCATGAGGAGATGATAGGACATATTCCAAGTGGCATTACAAAGGTTGCCGAAAGCTCCATTACATCGGGCAGAAGAATCAGGGAACTTAAGGATATCGGCTATGATGCCGCTCTTGTCGGCAGGGCAATGGCAAACAATCAGACAAGACTGGATGTGTTCTCGTGTGGATAAAGATCTGCGGAATAACCAGA
>JAFGTK010000225.1 GCA_016934135.1 Deltaproteobacteria bacterium
GTGCCGAAGCCGGGATTTGAACCCGGACGGGAGTTACCCACCACCCCCTCAAGATGGCGTGTCTACCAAATTCCACCACTTCGGCAATGTTCAGCATGTTAATAACAACCAAAATTTCTACTGTCAATATAGAAAATATCAAAGTATTGTTGAAAGGTTAAATTCCATAAGCTATGCTTGTGCAGTCCTCGGTCGTCGGATGTGCTTAAAATCATTGCATGATGAGGATAACTACAGAGCTTTTTTTTAACTGTTCGAAAAATTGTTTAAAATAATTGATTCTCGATGATGCATACTTATTATTAGAATGTGATAAAAATAGGTTGACATCAAATAGTTAAATACCTATTAGTAATGATTATCATTACCGAATAAGGAGGAAATTATATGACAAAGCGGTTAGAGGTTTATAAATGCGAGATCTGCGGCAATATAGTAGAAGTTCTTCATGAGGGGAAAGGGGAGCTGGTCTGCTGCGGACAGCCAATGAAAAACTTTAAAGAGAACACTGTTGATGCAGCAAAAGAAAAGCATGTGCCTGTTATTGAGAAGACATCGGACGGATTCAGGGTGAAAATCGGCAGTGTAGCCCATCCCATGGAAGAGAAGCATTATATAGAATGGATAGAGGTTGTTGCCGATGGGAAGGCATATCGTCAATTCCTCAAACCCGGAGATGTCCCGGAAGCAGTCTTCTGCATCGAGGCACAAGAAATTACCGCAAGGGAGTACTGCAATCTTCACGGTCTCTGGAAGGCATAAACCATAAACTCTAAGCAGTAGTGGTCATAATCGACGGATGGCCGTATCCTTCTCCTTGAGAAGAATGACAGATAGGCTATATTAAGTAATACAATAGAGGTAATTGCAAAACTCTCGGGCTGTCATTCCCGCGTAGGCGGGAATCCAGTAAATAAAGAGACTTCTGGGTCCCCGCCCACGCGGGGACGACATGATTGTGGTAATTTTGTAATTGGCTCATAAGATTGCTTCAAACAGCATGGGGTAAGGCAACTCTTGTTATGTAAGGATAAGGGAAAAGGAGATGCAAAAGATGCTGGGGATTTATAAAGCGGTAAAGATTAGCGAGCATGTTTACTGGGTTGGCGCTGTTGACTGGACGATCCGGGACTTTCACGGGTATACTACAAAACGGGGAAGTTCCTATAATGCATACCTGATCATGGCAGATAAGATTACGCTCATCGATACGGTAAAGTCCCCGTTCAGGCAGGAGCTTTTAAGCCGCATTGCTTCGGTGACAGATCCGAAAAACATCGATTATATAATATCCAATCATTCCGAGATGGATCATTCAGGATGCCTTGCCGAGGTGATTCAGGAGGTCTCGCCGGAAAAGGTTTTCGCCTCGACAATGGGTGCAAAAACACTGAAGGAGCATTTCAGCATAGATCAGGAAATCATCGCGTTGAAAGATGGATCGGAACTGTCCTTAGGCAATGTCACGCTTAAGTTTATGGAGACTCGCATGCTTCACTGGCCTGACAGCATGTTCAGTTATCTGAAGGAAGATGCGCTGCTCTTTTCACAGGATGCCTTCGGAATGCATCTGGCATCGATGGAGCGGTTTGCAGATGAGGTGGATGATGCTGTTCTGGATTATGAAGCTGCAACATACTATGCAAACATTCTTCTGCCGTACTCGGCTCTTGTTCTGAGCCTTCTCGACAAGGTGAGCAAATCAGGTCTTGATATCTCGATTATAGCGCCGGACCACGGCCCGGTATGGCGTAAAGATCTCGGCAGGATGCTCGGCCTATATAAGAAATGGGCTCAGCAGAAACCGACGAATAAGGCTGTTGTCCTGTATCATACCATGTGGCACAGCACAGAACTGATGGCCAGAGCGATCGAGGAAGGCCTTTTTGCGGGAGGGGCACGGGTAAAGGTGATGTCCATGGGGGCTTTTCATCGCAGTGATGTGGCATACGAGATTCTCGATGCAGGAGCCCTTATTGCCGGTTCTTCGACCTTGAACAATAACATGCTTCCTGCAATGGCCGACGTTTTAACCTATCTCAAGGGTCTCAAGCCCAGGGATCTTCTTGGCGCTGCGTTCGGATCATACGGATGGAGCGGCGAGTCTGCCTCGCATATTCATGATATTCTCGCGTCCATGAAGGTGGATCTTGTGAGTGAACCTGTTAAGGCAAAATACGTACCTGATGATGATATATTGAAAACATGTTATGCTCTGGGCAAGACAGTTGCAGAAAAACTTCAGGAGGTTGCAATTCATGAATGATGTGTTGGACCGTAAGGCCTTGTGGACTATTTCCTATGGTTTGTATATTGTATCATCTGTATCCGGGGAAAAGTCAAACGGGCAGATCGTGAATTCAGTGATTCAGGTGAGTGCTGACCCGCCCTCGATAGCGGTGAGTATCAATAAAAACAATCTTACCCATGCATATATCGAGGAAAGCAAGGTGTTGGCTGTTTCGGTTCTTGAAGAGGAAACGCCGATGAGTCTGATCGGACTCTTCGGCTTCAAATCCGGAAGAGATGTGGACAAGATGTCAAAGGTGACATGCAGAAATGGCGAAACAGGTTGCCCGGCTGTAATCGACAATGCCATTTCAAGTTTTGACGGGAAGGTGGTAGGCGCTGTGGATTGCGGAACACATACCATATTCGTTGCAGAGGTTATGGGTGCGCAGGTATTGAAAGACGGTACTCCGCTCACATATGCGTATTACCAGAATGTCATGAAGGGGAAGGCCTCGAAGAACGCCCCGACCTATAAAGGAGATCCGGGATCTCAAGACAAGCCTGAAGAAAAAAAAGTGGAGGGTGTAATGAAAAAATATGTATGTGGAGTTTGCGGTTACATTTATGATCCTCAAGAAGGTGATTCCGAAGGCAACATTCCCGCAGGTACCCCCTTTGAAGATCTGCCTGACAGCTGGACATGCCCGGTTTGCGGAGCATCAAAGGACGAGTTTTCCCCCGAGGAATAGCAGTTAGATCATTCAATCTCCAGGGCAAGGTACAGCCCTTATGGTATGATCTTATAATGCATGAAATCGAGGACTTCTCTCTTATGAATATAAAAAAGGATATCTCTTATGAAGCCAAGGAGATGAATAATCAGGTGTCTGTAAATCTATCCCGGATATTTTGTGATGAACTGTATAATAAATACAACCATCGGGAGTTTATCTCTCCTGATCCACTGGAATTTGTATGGATCTATAATGATCCCCTTGACCGGGAGATTGTCGGGCTGCTGGCGTCGGCACTTGCCTATGGTAGAGTTGCCCAGATAAAAAAGAGTATATCGGGTGTGCTCGAAAAGATGGCGCCAACGCCCAGGGCCTTTATTGAAGATGTATCACCCGAGTATATTACGGCAGTGTTCAAAAGCTTCAAACACAGGTTCACAACAGGTAACGAACTTGCTGATTTTATCCTCGGGATAAAACGGGTAATCCACCTGTACGGATCATTGCAGTCGTGTTTCATGAAGTTCCTCTCATCGGGCCATGAAAGCACATTCCCTGCTTTGAGTGGATTTGCAGATGAACTGCGACATCATTTTACAAATGGGTACAACAGTCTGCTTCCCCATCCGGACAAGAAAAGTGCATGCAAGAGGCTCCATCTTTTTCTGCGTTGGATGGTGCGCCAGGACGATGTCGATCCTGGCGGGTGGGATGGTGTTTCCCCTGCATTACTGATTGTTCCTCTTGATACGCATATGTATGCCATATGCTCCCGCATGGGCATGACATGCAGGTCCCAGGCGAATATGAAAACAGCACTTGAAATAACAGAGAGTTTCAGGTCGATTATTCCCAATGATCCGGTGAAATATGATTTCGCTTTAACCCGATTAGGCATACGCCCGGATGCTGACGGACAGTTCATGTCTTAGTGAGAGATATGCATAGATACAGTATGATTAGCCACTTCAGGAGGTGATTATGGATGACAGGTTGCGAGATGACTTGCATCAGGCATATACCGGTGAATCCAAGGCCACACTGCGGCTCAAGGTTTTTGCGGAAAAGGCGGAAAAGGACGGCTATCCAGCGCTGGCAAAACTTTTCCGTGTAATATCATTTTCAGAAGAACTCCATGGTAAGAGGGCGCTCAGGCTTCTGAAAGAGATAAAGAGCACTGAAGAGAACCTTGCCGAGAGTTTCGAATCTGAAACCAGGGTTGCAGGAGTTGCATACGATAGTTTCATCAGACATGCCGAAGAAGCCGGCGACAAAGCGGCATCGCTTTATTTCAGCCAGTCCCGGGATGTCGAGGAGATTCATGCCAAGCTGTATAAAGAGGCCATGGACCATGTCCTGGAAGAGAGGGAGACAGTCTACTATGTCTGTGATGTATGCGGCTATGTCTCTGACGGGATACTTCCCGAGGAATGTCCTGTATGCGGGGCAAAAAAGGACCGGTTTGTAACCTTCAAGTGA
>JAFGTK010000226.1 GCA_016934135.1 Deltaproteobacteria bacterium
AGGATTGCCTTTCTCCGGGAACACGCAGGGGACAGCTGGAACCATGAAGAGGCAAGCCTGGCCGAACTCGATGCCTTCATGGCCTCCACCCGTATTGCCGGGGTGATAGACCGGGTAGCTACACCGCTCGTCCTTGTGAGCGCCTATGACGATCCTGCAGTGGAACGGGAAATGTTTGCAGAGGTTGTGTGTTCTGCCGGGGACAATCCATGGATTGCAGCGTATGAAACCTGTGACGGCGGACACTTCGGTTTCAATATGGCATACGGCGGGGAATATATCGGCGGCATCATTCGCCTCATGATCAATCAGCAGGTGCTGGATACCTGGCAGGTGTATAAGTGAGTGATCAAAAAACAGCGGGAGTGTACCTGAAACACTCTTTGACAGGGTATCATGAGGCTGTCAAAGGGATAGAGCAGAAGACGCTTGTATATGGCAAAAAAACTCTGATGGCAGAGTTCCTGCTGAAAAAAGGCAGTGTTCTTCCAAGACATTCCCACCCGCACGAACAGGCCGGATACCTTATAAAGGGGCGGATCCGCCTCTCGATAGGAGATGAAGAATATGATTGTGAACCGGGCGACAGCTGGTGTATTCCAGGCAATGTAGAGCATGCAGCGCATATCCTGGAAGACTCTGTCGCAGTGGAGGTTTTTTCCCCTGTAAGGCAGGAATATCTAAGTCCCAAGGACGAATAAGGTATGGCGGAAATTGGAAAGCTGAACAGCCTGCAGGTGGTCAAGGAACTGGAATTCGGGGTCTATCTCGATGGTAATGATCTGGGCGAGATACTGCTGCCTGTCCGGTATGTGCCTGAAGGTGTTAAAACCGGCGACACTGTCGAGGTCTTTATCTTTCTCGACTCTGAAGACCGCATCATTGCGACAACACAGAGACCCTATGCCATGGTCGGTCAGTTTGCCCTGCTAAAGGTGGTTTCAACAGGCTCTGCCGGTGCATTTCTTGACTGGGGTCTGCCAAAGGATCTGCTGGTGCCTTTTCGTGAGCAGAAACAAAAAATGGAACAAGACAGGTCATATATAGTCTTTGTCTACCTTGACACTAAAAGCAACCGCATTGCCGCATCATCAAGAATAGACAAGTTTTTCGATAAGCACCCTGAAGGATTTAAGCCGGGCCAGGAGGTTTCGCTGCTGGTTTATGAACAGACCGATATCGGATACAAGGCTGTTATAAACAATTCCAGCCAGGGTGTGCTGTATTCGAACGAGGTTTATCAGCCGCTGGGGATAGGGCAGCAGATAAAAGGGTTTATTAAAAAGGTAAGGGATGACGGAAAGATCGATCTCACGCTTAGTAAACCCGGATATGAAAAGATAGATGGCCTTTCTGAAAAAATCCTCGATGAACTGAGAAAGCAGGGTGGGTTTATTGCGGTTACGGATAAAAGTGCCCCTGAGATCATGTATGAGCTCTTTGGGATGAGCAAGAAGACCTATAAAAAGGCAGTAGGAGCTCTCTACAGGAAAAGGCTTGTTACTATTGAGCCTGACGGCATACGGCTCAATGAATGAGTCTGATTACACCGGTGAGCACTTTAATGCAAGATAATGAAATTGCGAAAGAAAAAGAATAAATCCCCGTTGTTTTGTGCAGGCAGCTGAATCGAAACCTTGTGTGAGCGGATTTCGGCCGCGATTACCCTGCAGCATGGAAAAAATGAATAGCAAGCTCGCTTCCTGATTCTGGTATAGATGTATCTTTATCCTTGAGTGATCATGCAGTGCAATGTAATATTGCACATATGAAATGCAATGTCGTTGCTATAACAGGCAGCCCGGTAAAAAACGGAAATACACAGGCCTTTGTTCGGCACATATTGAGTGAGGCCTCGAAAAGGGGTGCAAGGACAGAGGCAATCCATCTCTATAACCATACACTCAGGGAATGCACTCACTGCAACTTCTGCCTCAGCTCTCAGGCCCCGGGCAGGTACTGCTCCATTAAGGATGATGCCCAGGCAATATTCGAGAAGGTGGAAGAAGCCGACATCATTGTCCTGGCAAGTCCTGTGTATTTCATGCGTACAAGCGCATCCATGGCGTGCCTGATAGACAGGCTGCGTGTATTCATGTACGGCAATATCACAGGCGGGGCTCTGAAGAACAAGATCGGGGTTTCAGCAGCTGTTTCCTGGTTGCGCAATGCCGGGCTCGAAACAACACACCTCAGTCACATACTCGCATTCATGACTCTGGAGATCATCCCGGTCAGCACGCACACTTCCATAAGCCCGCTTGGGGCCTCTGCTGTTTCCAGCACAGGGGGGACAGGTGTCTTTGATCCCGATATCCGCCTCGGTGTGGAGAACGACGAACCCGGGCTTGCCTCTGCAGCCGCAGTCATGGAACGGGCCATGGGACTTGCAGGATTGATCAGGGGAACACCGTGAAAAAGATAGGCATCCTTGGCGGGCTGGGCCCGGAATCCACCTATGACTACTACAGGGGGATCATCAGGGCTGTACAGGAAGACCACCCAGAGCAGGCTTATCCCGAGATCATTATTTTCAGCGCGGATCTAAACGGCTTTATGCGGCTCATTGAAAGAGGAAACCTCGCTTCTGTCAAGGATTTCCTTGTAGAAAAGATCTCTGTCCTTGCGCGAGCCGGAGCAGACTTTGCGGCCATTGCATCTAATACCCCCCACGTGGTCTTCAACGAGGTGCGCGAGAAATCCCCGATTCCGGTTTTGAGCATAGTTGAAGAGACCTGCAGAGAGGCATTTCGAAGGGGGCTGAAGAAGATAGGGCTCCTGGGGACCAGGTTCACAATGGAACAGGACTTTTACATCAGACCTTTTGCAGATAACAATATGACAGTCGTGGTGCCGGACCGGGCTGACCGCATCCTTGTCCAAGAGCGGCTGTTTTCGGAGATCGAGCTGGGGATAATAAAGGATACAACACGCCACGAACTCCTGGGGATCGTGAAGAGGATGATCGAAAGGCATGGCATCGATTCCGTGATCCTGGGATGTACGGAACTGCCGTTGATCCTTACGAAGGATGAATTCGGGATAATGTTTTTGAATACTTCGGCGATCCATATCAGAAGTATTGTGAACTATGCCTTGATGTCTGAGAGCAGGGTGTAGTGTATTTGATCAGTGAAAAGGGGGGATGAAGAATCATGAACCGAACAAGGACGGGGAAAACAGGTTTTGCATTTCTGTGCGCAGGTATCATTCTATGCTGCCTCATCGCAAGTATAAACATTGCTTCAGCAGCGGTTGAGACAGAGCCCAAGGAACAGGGGTTACACCAGGAGCTGGTATATCTGCCGGCATACCGGCTTGCCGGCATGATCAAATCCGGAGAGATTACTTCTGTCCAGGCACTGGAGGTCTATCTTGATCAGATCTCAAGGCATAATGAAAAGATCAATGCCATTGTGACATTGGATATTGAAGGTGCGAGGCTGCGGGCACGGCAGGCGGACGAAGCCCTTGCCAGGGGCGAGGTCTGGGGACCGCTTCATGGGGTGCCAGTTACCATCAAGGACAATTATGCCACCAAAGGGCTGCTCACCACGGTAGGATACCCGGGGCTTGCAGAGTATGTCCCTGATTTCGATGCAACGGTTGTAGCAAGGGTAAGACAGGCAGGCGCAGTAATCATAGGCAAGACCAATCTTCCGCAGATGGCGATGGATTATCAGACATACAACCCGGTATTCGGAATCACGAACAATCCATGGGATCTGAGCCGGACCCCGGGAGGGAGTACGGGAGGCGGGGCCGCTGCTGTTGCTTCTTTTATGTCAGCCCTGTCTTTCGGGAATGATATCGGGGGATCGATCCGCATCCCTTCGCACTTCTGCGGGATATACGGCATCAAACCCACGGAGAATCTGGTTTCAAAGTATGGTCTTAACCCCGGGTTCCCAAAAGGCGAGTACCGCAGTGTGCGCCATCTGGTTTCCTGCGGCCCGCTTGCAAGATCTATCGAGGACCTGAAGCTCTGTCTGAAAGTGATCGCAGGGCCGGACAGGAAAGATGAGGATGTCCCGGATATCCCTATGCTTGAACCACAGAAGCGGGAACTGGGATCGTTGCGCATTGCCTGGATGGACGACTTCGGCGGTATCCCTGTTTCACAGGATACGCGCAATGCATTAAAAAGTTTTCCGAGAGCCTTGCAGACAAAGGATGCACGATAGAGCGCACAGAACCGGATGATTTCAATCCCGAGGAGATCTGGGACACCTATGGCCGGATCATGGATATGGAACTTGGTGTATATACACCATCCTGGGCACGGTTTGTAAGCTTCCTGTTCGGAGGTTCGTACAGGAAGGAGGTTCCTTTTCTGAGGCTGGTTTTCCCCATAAAATACGAAAAGTACATGACAGCCCTTACCAGGAGGGACAGCCAGGTCGCTTCCCTGGAGGGGTTCCTTGCCGAGTGGGATGTATGGCTGTGTCCGGTGACCACAACGCCTGCCTACAGGCATATAAAGCCTGATAGGTACTTTGGGCCGTATCCGTTGTACGATGATCCCATCATGGTGGATGAAGAGCCGGTCAACTATCTCATGGCGAACGGTGCATATACGACTGTCTTCAATCTTACCGGGAGCCCGGTTGTGGTTATCCCCATCGGATATACCGCGCAGGGGCTTCCCATAGGGGTTCAGATCGTGGGCAAACGCTGGCACGATATGGAACTGCTCGAGATCGCCGGACTGCTTGACAAGGTCGCTTGCGCATACAAAAGACCCCCGGGGTACTGAGCATGCGTTATGATTTCATTGTGAACCAATGCAGGGACTGTTCCCCGAACAGACCGATTCATACAGGAACAAAGGTTCTTATATGGCTGGGATAAATATGTATAAGAATAAGAAGGAGATTCTTTCATGAAATCATACCGCAAGGAGCTCTGGTTCAATACGAAGAACAGGGTCGAGTTCATCAATATCACCCCGGATGTGCAGCAGTGCATAACCGAAAGCGGTGTGAGCGAAGGTCTGGTGTTGGTAAACGCCATGCACATCACGGCGAGCGTTTTCATCAACGACGACGAATCAGGCCTGCACCACGATTACAAGGAATGGCTGGAAAAGCTGGCCCCTCACGAGCCGGTCTCCCAGTATCGCCACAATGTGGGCGAGGACAATGCAGACGGCCACATGAAGCGTCAGATCATGGGCAGGGAGGTGGTGGTTGCCATAACGCTCGGCAGGCTCGACTTTGGCCCCTGGGAGCAGATCTTCTACGGCGAATTCGACGGCAGGCGCAGGAAGAGGGTGCTGGTCAAGATAATCGGGGAATAAA
>JAFGTK010000227.1 GCA_016934135.1 Deltaproteobacteria bacterium
CTCACTGTGCGAATTCATCAGACGGCTCCATACCGGAAACTACCTTCTGGCAAAGGCCGGCAAGCCGTTATTCCAGATCTATCTCACCTCGCTTCTTAAGGAGGCGCTGCCGGTGATCGACCCGCTGCTCCTTAAGAAGGCGAGGATAGCTCTTGCAGAAGACAAGGAGGCAATAGCCAATGCCCTGGCAGATGCCGTGACAGATAATCCCAACCTTATGCTGGAGACTGTTTCAGCCTACGGCTCCATGAAGACACCACTCATAAAGGGAACATCACGAAAGATCCGCCTCCTTGAAGAGATCGACCAGGATCAGCTTGCCGATGCCACGGCAAGAGGCCTTTCAGATCTGGACACATTCGAGATCGCTGAGGTCATAAACGGCTTCTTACGCACCATCAACTCTATACACACCCTCAGACCCGAGGTCTTTTCGACCATAGCGACAAGTATTGCAGACAGTGTCGATATCCAGGAACTCAGGGATACCGCACAGTGGATTCTCCCTGAGTTTGTCGAGGCCAATCGTATGGTGATCGAAGCATGTATGCCCGTTATCATCAATTCTCTGTGCGCTGTGCTGAACCCGCAGGGCGGTATCATGGATGAAGAGCAACTTGAGGCCTTTAACAACCTGAAAACAGCGCTGCTCGCGGCCGGGGGTGAGAGATGATCAGCACATTCAGAGATATCGCCGGCACTATCAGCAACAGATATGTCACGGAGTGGAAAAACCGGGACAAGGCGGTCATAGGATACCCCTGCACATTCATTCCGGACGAGATTATCCATGCAGCAGGTATGCTCCCGTTTCGCCTGCGCGGCATTGGAACCACATCGCTCTCCATCGGAGACACCTATTTCGGCCCGGTCATCTGCAGTTTTCCCAAATGCATCCTCCAGCTTGCCGGACAGGGCGAGTACGGCTTCCTTGATGGTGCAATAATCGTCAACGGCTGCGACTCCATGCGAAGGCTCGATGAATGCTGGAGAAAGGCAGGCCAAGATTACCAGGGCAGCCTCCCGGGATTTTTCCATTACGCAGGTGTTCCCCACAAGATCACGGACTACAGCATTGCCTGGTATGAAGACGAGATCAGGGCCCTGATTGCAAGCCTTGAAAAATATTTCAAGGTCAGGATCACGAAAACCGCACTGAAGAAATCCATCGGACTCTATAATGAGGGGAGAAGACTTCTCATAGAACTTGACGAGATGAGGGCGGATAGCAATGTCCCGGTGACCGGAGAGGAGGCGACCGCCATCATGCTGGCCGGATTCGCCATGCCCAGGGAAGAATACACCGGGCTCCTGAAGGACACGATCGAAAAGCTCAGGAAAAAACACTCCTCACATACAGCCAGCCATGGCAGGCGGATCATGGTGATAGGCAGCACCAGCGACGACCTCGACTTCATCCGTCTTATCGAAGAGTCAGGCTGCACAGTAGTGGCAGATACCATGTGCTTCGGTTCAAGGTCATACAGCGATCTGACAGACGAAAAGGGTGATCCGGTTACCTCTCTCGCACGGCGCTACCTGAGCCACAAACTCTGCCCCCGGATGTTCGGATACTACAAGGACAGGCTCTCCTACATTCTCGATACGGCAAAAAAGTCCAAGGTCGATGGCGTGATCCTCCAGAATATAAGGTTCTGCGACCTTCACGGATCGGAAAACGGCATCTTCGAGCGTGACCTGGAGGCCCAGGGAATTCCGTGCATGCGTATGGAGCGCGAGTACGGACCGCTCGTGGAGACAGGCAGGATAAGGATGCGCATCGATGCGTTCATGGAGAGGATTGGATAAAAACAAGGCTATAGGCTCAAGGCGATAGGTAAATGAGAAGAACAGGAATCAGGCTCTTGCAACATGCATTGTATGTTACAATGAGAATCTTTCTGTTTTTCCTAATGCCTAGCGCCCAGTGCCTGGCGCCTACAACAAAGGATTAATCGATGAGACAAGAGACCAGAGAATATAACTACGACTGGAACATATGGAGCATCATCGAGAATGCATCGCTGACCTACGACGGATCGCCCAAGGAATATGAAAGTCTTCTCAGGCTGATCCCCAGTTTCAGGGATACCCTCGACGCCATCATCAGCCAGGGTGAACCCGGCATACTCCTTTTGAAACTGCTGGCAAAGTATCTCAAGAAGCTTATAACGGCGCCTGATGAAGGCAGGCAGATAGCCATGACCACGTTCTGCTTTGCACCGCCGGTGCTGTATGCCTTCGACGTGGTGCCTCTGCTTCTGGAGCCCATGACTGTTTTCGGGACATTCGTTCTGCAGCGGGGCACCGGTGAATACCTCGATTACTGCTGCGAGGTCGGGTTTACGGAAACCTCGTGTTCGTCTCAGCGCGGAGCCCTTGGGGCCTATCTTGCCGGTCTCGGTGTAAGGCCCGACATGATCATCTGCGACTCGGCGGGTATCTGCGATACCAATGCAAACTCGTATTCGTTTGCATCCGCCTACATGGACATCCCCTTTTATCAGCTGAGCTACCCCCCTACACTCACAGACGAGCGAGCCGGAATGTATCACCGGCAGGACTTCAGAGGACTCATCTCCTTCCTTGAGGAGCGGACAGGAAGAAGGCTCGACATCGACAGGCTCAAAAATGTGATAACCGAGATAGAAAAGCAGACCGAGCTCATCAACGAATTCACCGAATACCAGAGACTCATCCCCAGCCCTATCCCGAGCATATTCAACCTGTTCCTCTATTCGGGAAACTTCCTCATGGGCGGTACCAGGGACTTTACCGACCTTTTGGAATCCATGCTCAAAAAGGTCAGACAAAATGCTGAAAAGGGCCTGTCCGGAACGAGTTCAGGAAGGGAACGCTCCAGGGGATTCTTTTCCTACATAGACCACTACACTACTGACCTGCGGTTCTGGAACTTCCTGGACCGCAACGATATCTCCCATCTCGGCTGCATCCTCAGCTCCTTCTGGCAGGAAGGGGCGTCATACAGCTCCCAGCATGAGGATGCAACCTTCAGAATCGGCAAGGACAGCCTGGATGATATGATCGATACGCTGGC
>JAFGTK010000228.1 GCA_016934135.1 Deltaproteobacteria bacterium
CATGAACGCGAAGACGGCAGCGGATACCCGTGCGGCCTTACAGGCAAGAGGATACCGCTCGGCGCCAAGATCATCAGCATAGCAGACTGTTTCGACGCCCTGACCTCAGACAGGTCGTATCAGAAGGCCGGTTCTCTGGACAATGCAATAGGCATCCTCAGGAAATTACGCGGCAAAGTGCTCAGCCGGGAACTTACCGATGCCTTTATCTCGGAGATAAGAGAAACCGGGATCATCAGTCTTTTGAATGACAAGGATCATGCACTATAATGCAAATACCCCTCATGCAGCCATTTTTCTTTCACGGCAGAGTTCTTCTATTGCAACATCCTTTTTTGTCCACAGAGCGTTGAGCCAGTGCTGGAAGTGGTCTCTGAATTCAGGGTCATCAGAATAATCACCTATGAGGTCTTTGGTAACTGGTAAGGCCTCTACCCGGACAATGATCTCGTTTGTCCCGGCGCAGATAAATTCCCAGAAGCTCATGACCCCGCGAGGGTATACTATGGTCACATCAAGTATATAATGGAGCTGATCGCCCATTGCAGACAGGACAAAGGCAACCCCGCCTGCCTTGGGACGGAGAAGATTCGCATGGGGAGACTTCTGCCTTTTGTGCTTCTGTGGTGTAAAGCGGGTCCCCTCGACAAAGTTCATAACCGATATCGGTATTTTTTTGAAACGCTCGCATGCCTTCTTTGTTATCTCCAGGTCCCTTCCCATGTGCTCCGGATGCCTTTTCAGATATTCAGCTGTATAGCGTTTCATAAAGGGGAATTCCAGCGCCCACCATGCAAGACCCATGATAGGAACCCAGATAAGTTCCTTCTTCAGGAAGAATTTCAGAAACGGTATCCTGCGATGGAATATCTTCTGCAATACCAGGATATCCACCCATGACTGGTGGTTGGATAGGACCAGATACCATTCATCAGGGTCCAGGCCGTCGATACCGATTACATCCCATCTGATCTTCTTTGTAAGCCTGAGATTGGCGTTGTTGCATGCTATCCAGTAGATGCCCAATTCATTCAGCACCCTGTTGCAGCTATTCCTCCATTTTTCTACCGGGAAAACGAGCTTGAGCAATGCCAGAGGAAAGATCAGGCTTGCGCACACAATGGTATTGATAACATAAAGCAGAAAGGAGATGATGCCTATTATCGGGCCCGGCAGAAAATTCATCATGTTTTGAATACCTCCTCTAACTGATGGTTGCTATCGACTGAAGACATTCTGCCTCCTCAAATGCAAATCATTGATGCATATTACCACAACCCTTTTGCGGATAATGTAAAATAAAATAAAAAAAAGGCTGCCGGAGAAAGGCAGCCTTTTGTTTTTGTTCAATTTAAAACTAGTCGCACAGCTCGAATACCGCTGCGGCACCCATGCCGCCGCCGATACACATGGACTCGACACCGTATTTTGCACCGCGCAGCTGCATCTCGTTCATCAGCTGGGCACAGAGTTTGGCGCCTGTGCATCCAAGCGGATGGCCAAGGGCGATTGCTCCGCCGTTTACATTGATTATTCTCTTGTCGCTGTCAGACAGCCACAGCTCTCTTTTTTCATACAGTCCGAGCTGCTGCAGGGAATAGATACACTGGGATGCAAAGGCCTCGTTGACCTCCCACAGATCGATATCTTTCACTTTCAGTCCAGCCATTTTCAGAGCCTTTGGTATAGCATAGGCAGGTCCTACGCCCATTTCATCCGCTCTGCACCCTGCAACCGTGTAGCATACGATCCTGGCAATAGGCTTCACACCAAATTTCTTTACAGCTTCTCCACTCATAACCATGGACACACCTGCTCCGTCTGTGGTCTGGGAAGAATTACCGGCAGTAACAGAACCCATTGCAGCGAATGCCGGACGAAGCTTTGCAAGCCCTTCCATGGTGGTTGGCCTAACACCGTCGTCATAATCCTGCATGAATGTTTCCTTTACCGTGATCCCGTCCTTTTCCTTGAAACGCACTGCAGGCACAGGTACGATCTCCTTGTATCTCTTGTTCTTCTGTGCGAGAGCGGCCTTTGCCTGTGAATGGAAGCCGAACTCATCCTGCATCTCTCTGGTGATCTTGTAGCGGTTGGCAACGTTTTCCGCGGTTATACCCATGGAGGTATACACATCGGGGTTTTCCTGCGACCACTCAGGATGAGGTCTTGGCATATTCCCGCCCATGGGTACGATGGACATGGACTCAAGTCCGCCGCCGATAGCGACATCGCACCAGCCTGACTTGATTCTCATAGCCTGAAGGGTAATGCCCTCAAGACCTGATGAACAGAACCTGTTTACGGTTGCCCCGGAGGTTGAATCCGGGAATTTGCACATCTGTGCTATAATACGGCCTATATTCAGACCCTGCTCTGCCTCGGGAAAAGCACAGCCGATCATGATATCTTCAACATCTTTTTTCTCTACGCCTTTTGTTCTTTCCATCAACCCTTCAAGCGCAGCCTTGAGAAGATCTTCGGGGCGGGTCTTCGACAAAGCGCCCTTTCCTCTCCTGCATCCGGGAGTCCTTACTGAACTGACAATATATGCTTCTCTCATTTGTTTTTCCTCCTAATATCTACAAATAGTGTGTCCCTACAGGAATAAGGGCTTTCCGGTCTTCATGATGCTCTCAGCCATCTTCTGGGAGTTCTCTGTCTTCCACAGATCGACGAATGCCTCACGCTCGAGTTTCATGAGGTGCTCTTCGCTCACTGCGGTTCCGCTTGGAACATCTCCGCCGCACATGCACACAGCTATCTTCTTGGCAATGAATTCCATATGAGGGGTTATATATCCGCCGCTCTTCATATTGAGCATCTCAGCCCATACCATGCCGATACCTTCTCTGCCGAGAACCGGGATTCCCTTTTTGATAGGAGGCGCATAACCGTCGTCGACCAGCTTGAGAACCTCTTTCTTGGCCTCGCCTATGAGATTGTCCCTGTTTGGAACGATACGGTCCGAAGGCCTTAAGAATCCATTGCTGCGCGCGTGTGCTGCAGAATTGGAAACCTTTGCCTGCGCAACGTTCATAAATGCGGGCAGGAAGAATCCTCCGAGGTCGGTTATCTTTGCCCCGCTTGGCTTACTTTCTACAAACCTTCTCCAGAGATTGATCATACCGCAGCCGCCTGGAACAAGGCCTGCTCCGATCTCTACAAGGCCCATGAACAGG
>JAFGTK010000229.1 GCA_016934135.1 Deltaproteobacteria bacterium
CCCTGCTGCCTCATCTCCATGCTCTCGGCGCGTTTTGCCTCGTACAGCCGGTCGAGAAGTCTCTGATAATTCTGCTGGGTTATGTTGTAGTCCCTTGTAAGCGCTGCAAGTTCCTGTTCCCTTTTCGGTGTATTCTCAACACGCTGCTGATAATATTCGATCTTTTCCTTCAGTCGTTCAGAATCGGTCTTGAGCCCTTCTACCTCGATGTTGATCGTTGTGAACTGATTCCTCAGTTCAACCACCTGAGGATCAGTGCTCCCGGTCTCTCCGTCAGCGGATTGCTTCTCAAGATCATCTATCTGTTGTTTCAGCTGTTTCACCACCGGATGCTCAGGGGTATATCTGGAGCCTGCTTCCTCCAGCTGTGCCCTGAGCTCGGCCATCCTCTGGCCCCGCTGTGACAGGGTTGCGCCCGGCTGATCAGTCTCTATCTGGGAAAGCTGTCTCTGGATGACCAGTCTCCTGTTCATTGCATCGGCAAGGGATGCCTGCACAGATTCAAGACGCATCTGAAGCCCTGATATGGTGGAAATATTGCTCGTCAACTGCTCAGGAAGCTCTCCCATATACTTGTTGCGATATTCCTCGACCTGCCCTTCCTGTTCCTGAAGAAGCCCTTTAAGATCGCTGAGCTGTTTTTCCAGAAAAAGCGTGGTCTGTGTTGCCTGTTTTGCCCTCAGCTTCAGGTGAGATTCAATGAAAAAAGAGGCAAGCCTGTTCGTGATATCTGCCACCACCTGAGGATCCCGGCCTTTGAAGGTAATGGTGAAGGAACTCGTCTGGCCCCTCCTGGCACCACCCAGAGTAACAACATCAATGCGCTTGCGCATGGATGCCACCAGAAGATCCATGGACATATTCTGGCTTCTCTCTTCCTTGTACAGATTCATCTCCTTGATGATGCTTTCGAGATTCGAACGCGACAGCACTTCCTGGGAAAGGGTTCTGACCTGTTCCTCAATACCTGATCCTACGGTTGATTCCACATAAGCCGACGGTATCTCCTGCGGCTGCACAAAGATAAGGGTTGAGGCCTCGAATGTCCTTGGAAGCACCACGTACAGCCATGCACCAATAATCAGAAAAATGCCGAGCGGGATGGTAACAAGATACCATTTCTTAACCAGTGTATCGATAATACTCTGAATCTCTATGTTCTTTGCCTGTTCTGTCAATATCGTCCCTCTATAGTAATCCTGTATCGGTTTTCCCTTACCGTATCTGAAATCTCATAGCCCTCCTGCAGATGCTCGAACGAGGTGGTTGCGCTTAAATACTCGACAGGCTCCCAGATAAGGGAAACCCGCCCGATGAGATCTCTTTCCTTTTCCGCCTCTGTATCTGCAGTTGGCTCTCTGCTTTCATAGGTTCCTGTGACAGAGGCACTCAAAGTCCTCATAAGTGTCCTATCCCATGAAATGGATGCTGATTTTGTAATGTATGTACCATATCTGTCTGTAGTGAATTCCGCTGTATAGCCTCTTGATGCGCTGAGCAGGAAGACATCGTAGCGCGTCTCGGTCGTCATTTCAACATCAAGGGTGTATGAACCCTGCCTGTCCTGTTCTTCCATATTCAGCCAGCTGTACCCGCCCGAGACATCAATATCCGTATTCCTGGTCAGTACATACCCTGCTGTAACACTTGCATTGTATATATTCTCACTGGACAGACGGCCCCTGTCCTCATGCATATACATGAAACCTGTTCCGATCTCCAGCCTTGAAGTGAGCATATATCCCCAGTGTGCGTTTGAGGTTGACACCCAGGTATTATCGCTGAGTTCATACCTGTGATAAAGATAATCATATGTCAGACTCAACCTTTGTCTTTGCGTCAATTGATGGGTAAGGCCGACGCTCGGCCCCTGTGTTGTGAGGTTCTCTTCAGGATAAGGGTTATTCTCATACGCGGTCCGATATCCCAGAGAAAGCAAGGTTTCCGGGGTCAGTTCATAACCGTACCCAAGCGAGCCTGTCTGAATACGGATTTTGCCCAGGGGATCGTCAAGACTTTCTCTCCTGCTGGTCAGACTGTATGTATAGGCAAGATCAAGGCTATGGTGTGTCCATGATGCCGCGGCATGGCTATCAAACAATGCATTGAGAGATTCTTCCTCATCATACTTTCTATGGTAGCTTCTTGTTATTCGTCCGGAATTCTCCCAGCTCAAAGAAGGTGTGGAAACAGACAGACCAATGGAAGGGCCGATCAGGTAGATACTTTCATTGTGTTTATCATGCACTGTTCCAAAATAGTTGTCGGTATATTCATAAGAGGAAAACACACCGGGATGAACTTCATAGACAGCTGCACAGAGGGAACTGCAGAAAAGAACAGCTGTGAAAAAATTTAATGAGACAGCGCTGGTTACCAGTATCCTCACGGGACTATAATGGTATCTCCGGGTTTGATGGAAACATCTTCCTGTTTACCCTTTATGATCTTCTTATAGTTTACCTCTAGTCTGATCTGTTCACCTTCCTTATATCGCAGGATCACAATGTCACCCTTGTCAGCCCATTCAGTAAATCCGCCTGCCCTGGGGATGACCTGGGTAAGATACATATCGCGGTCGAGTATGTATTCACCAGGGGCATTGATCTGTCCTTCAATATAAAACCGCTTGCTCCTAGGCTCCATAACGATAACGGCACAATGTGGATCCTTGATAAACTTTGCAAGAACAGCTTCTATGTCTTTCTGCAATTTCGCAGGGGTGTTATCCGCAGCCTTAATGTCTCCTACAAGAGGCAGGGAAACATAACCGTCGGTTCTCACGACAACCTGTCTGGAAAGGCTTTCCTCTCCCCATACAGAGATATCGAGCAGATCGGAAGGCCCAATGATATATTCCGCCTCCAGGGCTGGAGCATTTATTGGGATCAAGAAAAGCATGAGGGCTATAAATATCTTCTTCATTGCGCATCCTTCGTCATTTTTCTATACCGCACTCTTTTATCTTGTATAGAAGGGCTTTATAGCTTATTTGAAGCATTTGTGCAGCCTTTTTCTTGTTCCAGTTCGTTCCTCGAAGCGCCCTCAGGATCATATCCCTTTCAGCCTTAAGTGATGCCTCCTTTGCTGCCAGTTTCAAAGGCATGATCTCTTTATCGTTGTTTACGACATCAAGTGTTTCCTGTCTGGTCTCCTTTACATGTTTTCCCTGTACAAAGGCCCCTCCATCCTTGAGATACCGCATAAGATCGTTGATATCTCCAAGGATAACCAGTCTTTTCACCTGATTCTTGAGTTCCCGTACATTGCCAGGCCAGGAATACCCCAGCAGCAGAGGATACACTTCCTCTTTATCCAAGATAACATTTTTGCCGTATTTTTCATTATATGCATCCAGAAAATACTCAAAGAGATATATAATATCTTCATTTCTTTCAGACAGCGGCGGGATATGAATATTGACCACATTCAGACGATAATAGATATCCTCCCTGAAGATGCCCTGCTCCACAGCCTTGCGCAAATCCCTGTTCGTGGCGGTAATAATCCTTACATTAACCTTGACGTCCTGTTTTCCACCGAGACGGGAGAAAGTTCCTTCCTGAAGCACCTGAAGCAGTTTTGACTGGATGCCCAGATCCATTTCACCGATCTCATCCAGGAAGATCGTGCCATTGTTCGCCAGTTCGAATTTACCTGCCTTTGCCTTGTATGCACCTGTGAACGCTCCGCGCTCGTATCCGAACAGCTCGGATTCAAGAAGCTCATGGGGAAGTGCGGCGCAGTTAACCTTTACAAAAGGTTTGTCTCTCATACCCGAGCTGTAATGAAGTGCCCTGGCAACGAGTTCCTTGCCTGTTCCGCTTTCGCCCTCGATAAGAACGCTCACATCGGTTTCAGCCACCTGATCGACCAGGTCTTTGACCCGCTGCATCTTAGGACTGTTGTACATGAATTCGCCGCGGAGTTCATCGATCCTCAGCTGTTTTTTCAGGCTTGATATCTCGGTTAAGAGTTTCTTTTTCTCAAGCGATTTGGTTATGGCAAGTTCGAGTTCCTCTTCCTCGAAAGGCTTAACCAGGTAGTCTGTTGCCCCTGATTTCATGGCCTTGACAATAATATTCGTCTGTCCCAGTGCGGACAGCATCAGGACAGGAAGATCCCCTGAGAGCTTCCGCAGCTCGGCCAGAGTTTCCAACCCATCCATCTCAGGCATGAGAATGTCCAGGATTACGAGTGATACCTCGGTACCTGTACGCAGCTCATTTATTGCATCTTTCCCGTTTGATTCGGTAATAACATCATACCCACTCTGAGTGAGCAGTTTTGCTATATACCTCCGAATACTATCATCATCATCTACAACCAGAATCCTAATCTTATCAGTCATTGTCATCCAAGCCCACCAGTAAATGATATTACTAATACATTAAACAACTTAGCTATTCAAGGGTATTGTGATGACAAAATGCCCTCCGCCATCTGATGCCCGGGCCTCCACATGCCCACCATGAGCATGGACTATCTCCTTGGTTATTGCAAGCCCAAGACCAATTCCCCCTTTTGCCCTACCGTTTATCCCCACGAAAAAGTCGCTGAACAAATCTCTTGCCTCTTCCGGTCGGATGCCTGGCCCCTGATCAAAGAATGATATGATCACACTTTCCTTGTTCAGTATCCTGTTTATGGCATCGGTTTCATACACCCCGCTGGATACGGTAATCCTCACCTCACCACCGTCAGGAGAATGCTTCACAGCATTATCGAGCAGATTGCATATAGCCTGCTCGAATTTGATTGGATCCACATACAGTTCGGGTACATGCTCGTTGTTTTCAAATATGATCTTTACATTCTTATCTTCAGCATTTATCTGCATATTTCTAACAATGCCCCTGATATAATCACAGCTGTTTACCTGCTGCTTATACAGTGAGATCTTTTCGGTATTTATCTTTGCAAAATCAAGCAGAGAATTGCTGAAATGAAGAAGTTTCTCACATTGAGTCTCGATCTCATGGATATTCTCCTGCTGAGATTGGGAAAGGGTCTGCTCCTGATTCTTTGATAACATACGCGCATATCCCCGGATCACGGTAAGAGGGACACGTATCTCATGAGACGCCACATGAAGGAAACGCGTCTTGAGCGCAAGCAGTTCCTTCTTGCTTGTAATATCCCTTACAACACCCACATAGCACTGATCATTTTCAATAATCAGCCTGCCGATACTGATCTCGAGATAGATCCTCTGCCCATCCTTTTTCACGGCCTGCAACTCAAGATTGGGAACAAACAAATTACCCTCTTGAGGACGCAGGGCCTTGGCCAGTCTGTTGACAGATTCTTTTACAACAAAATGCCTGAAATGCTTATTTATCATTTCATCGTTATCATATCCGAGCATCTCCTGAAATTTTCTGTTTATAAGCAGGAACCGACCGTCTTTAATGATGTATACGGCATCTATCGCCTTTTCAACCATATCCTTATACTGGTCCTTTACCCTTACCAGCTCTTTTTCCTTGAACCGGTCGATAGTAACATCCCTGACACACATCAGAATCTGCATGGATGGCTTTATAGGAAGTGCTGACAGTTCCAGATTAAATATCCGGCCACCTATCTCCACATCCATAGTAAGCTCATTCGTATCCGAGGTCAGCCTTTTCAATACCTTTTTCCCCACAAAGGGTGATACGATCTGGCCTGTATTGAGCCCGAGCATATCTGATGCCTTCTTGTTTATTGTCGTAATAACCCCTTTGGGATCGGTTGTCAGAACACCTATGGACATACAGGTAAATACCCTGAATATATTTTTCCCGAACTCGCTCAAGGCCTTGTCAGTCATGGAAAGTTCCACCTTGAGCATGCTGTTGATCTCTTCGACATCCCTCATGACCCTTGCATTCCTAAGGGCAAGAGCAGATGGAGGAAGCAGTCTGTTTACAAGGTTGAGATCATCCTTGGTAAAGGCATGAGATCTTGAATGGCTGAGATTCAATACTCCCACCAGTTCTCCTTTACCGTAAATCAGAGGCAGGCTCAGCATGGAGCCGATCGCCACATTATTCTTTTTATTCTCATAAAGCGGATCACTCAATGTATCATTGATGATGATCGGTTCTTTACTGAGCGCTACAGTACCGGCAATTCCTTCTCCCATGGGAAAGGTATTGCCGAGAGATCTTTCTGAATAACGTGAGTTTCTGTCCTGAGAACCTTTTGCCGCCTTTATCTCAAGCTGTTTTTTATCATGCGAAGGCATCATGATGGATGCATTTTCCGCAACAGTCTCATCAATGACGATATCCAGAATAGAACCGGCCACAGCCTCTACATCCGGTGCGAAAGATATGGCCTCATTAATCCTTCTAAAGACCCTCAGTTCTTTATCGATCATATCGCTCCAATAATTCTCTTGATGTGCTCAACGGTTCTTTTTCTTTGCCTTCTTCGCTGCCTTTTTTTTGTTTCTGCTCTTTTTCAGGTCTACGAGACTCCTCTTTGGCTGCTTCGGCATCTGATCATCGAACATACCTGCCATATTCGGATTCAGCCCAAGCCTTCCCATGGCCTTTTTCTTTCCGGATCCTAAGGAACGCATGAGATTTCTCATGGTGTTGAATCTGCCGACCAGTTCGACAACCTTGTTTCTCGAATGTCCGCTTCCTGCTGCAACCCTTATAATACGGCTCTCATCCAGACAATCGGGGTGTTCCCTCTCATACCTGGTCATGGAGTTGATGATGGCCTCTACCCTCATAAGCTCACGATCATCAATCTGGGCCCCCTGCGGAAGTCCAAGCTGACC